>JAYRQX010000882.1:0-14157 GCA_041910415.1 Acetobacteraceae bacterium
GCGCGCCCTCCGCGGCCGCGGCGCCGATGCCATGCGTGCCGCGGCAGGCGCCGGCGCTGCGCTCATGCTGCATGGGCGCGCCGGGGATGAAGGCGGCGAGCCTCTCATCCCATTCCAGCGGCGTGCCCGCCATGCTCGAGAGATGCACGGCCGGGTTCCAGCCGCCCGAGATCGCCAGCAGGTCGCAGGGGATCGCGGCGTCGCGCCCCGCACCGCCATGCTGGCGGATCTCGACACCGCGCAGCGCCTTGCCGCCCACCGTGCCGCAGATCTCATGGCCCGGCAGGACACGCAGCCCCGCCTTCCGCGCACGCTGCTGCGCCGCGCTGTCCGCGCGCGGGTCCACGACGGCCTCCACGCGGATGCCGGCTTCGGCGAGGGCGAAGGCGCTCGCGTAGGCACCGTCATGCGTCGCGAAAAGCACCGCGGCGTCGCCGGGCTTCACGCCGTAGCGCCGCACATAGGTCTCCGCCGCGCCGGCGAGCATCACGCCGGGCCGGTCATTGCCGGGGAAGGCGATCAGGCGTTCATGCGCGCCGGTCGCGAGCACGACCTCCCTCGCGCGGATCGTCCAGAAGCGCTGGCGCGGCGTGAAGGGCGGTGGCTCCGGCAGGTGGTCGGCCACCCGCTCCACCGCACCCAGCACGCCCTGGTCGTAGAAGCCGAACACCATGGTGCGCGGCATTTTTTCCACGTTGGGCATCGCGTCGATCGCCGCGATGCAATCCTGTCGCCAAGCCTCCTGCGCGAGGTCGAGCAGCAGGCCGCCACCGAGCAGGAAATCCTGCTCGGCCAGGATGACGCGCGCGCCCGTCGCGCCCGCGGCACGCGCTGCGGCAAGCCCCGCCGCCCCGCCGCCCACGACCAGCACGTCGCAATGCGCATGGGCGCTCTCGTAATCGTCCGGATCGGGCTCCGTCGCCGCGCGTCCGAGGCCGGACGCCTTGCGGATCATCGGCTCATAGACGCGCTCCCAGAAGGAGGCCGGCCACATGAAGGTCTTGTAGTAGAAGCCGGCGCCCAGGAAGGGCGCGGCGAGCTGGTTGATCGCCCGGCGATCGCGCGCGAGGGAGCCCACGTAATTCTGGCTGGCAGCCGACAGCCCGTCGAACAGCTCGATCACCGTCGCGCGCGTGTTCGCCTCCCGCCGCGCGCCGGTGCGGAGCTCGACCAGCGCGTTCGGCTCCTCGATCCCTGCCGAGAAGATGCCGCGCGGCCGGTGGTATTTGAAGGACCGCCCGACCAGCCGCACGCCATTCGCGAGCAGCGCGGAGGCGAGCGTATCGCCGGGGTGCCCCCGGTAGTCCCGCCCGTCGAAGGCGAAGGAGAGCGTGCGCCCACGCTCGACATGGCCGCCGGCGGCGAGGCGATGCGTCTGGCTCATGGCGTCAGGTCCGGCGTACCGTCGGGCAGCAGGGCGGCGCGAATCTCATGCGTCACGGTGTGGCGCACGAGCTTGAACCATTGCCGGCAGCCCGCGGAATGCATCCACCATTCGGCGTGCCACCCCTTCGGATTCTTCCGCTCGTAGACATAGATGTAGAACGCCTCGGCATCCTCGTGCCGGGGACGCGACACCGTCGCGTCCCCCCGGTACAGAAATTCGATCTCGTCGCGGGGGCCGCAATGGGGGCAGGGGATGCGCATGGCTATTGCATCCAGCCGAAGGGGCCGGCGCCCTTCTCGTCCAGGATTTTTCCCTGCCGGAAGCGATCGAGCGTGAAGGCGGCGTTCAGCCGGTGCGGCTCCTGCTTCGCCATGGTCCAGGCGTGGCACCAGCCGGAACCGGGCGTCGCCTTGAAGCCCCCGTAATTCCAGCCCGCCGTCATGGTCAGCCCCTTGATCGGCGTCGTGCAGATGAAGGGCGAGCCATCAGGCGTCATGTCCATCACCCCGGCCCAGGAGCGCAGCCCGCGCGTGCGCCCGAGCGCCGGGATCATCGCCATGCCCGCGGCATAGACATGCTCCGCCTCCCGCAGCGTGCCGCGCGCGCCGTAGCTGTTGTAGCCATCGAGCCCGCCGCCGAAGACCAGCCCGCCCTTGTCGGACTGGCTGATGTAGAAATGCCCGGCACCGAAGGTGACGACGCAGTCGATCAGGGGCTTCAGCCCCTCGCTGACGAAGGCCTGGAGCAGATGCGTCTCGACCGGCACGTCGATCCCGACCATGCCCATCAGCGTGCTGGTGTGCCCGGCGACGGCAAGCCCCACCTTCGGCGCCCGGATCTCGCCCTTCGTCGTCTGGATGCCCCGCACCGCGCCGCCTTCGACGAGGATGCCGGTCACCTCGCAATGCTCGATGATGTCCACGCCGCGGGCATCGGCCGCGTGCGCGAAGCCCCAGGCGACGGCATCGTGCCGCGCCGTGCCGCCGCGCTTCTGCAGGAGCCCGCCCATGACGGGATAGCGCCCATTGTCCACGTCCACGATCGGGCACCAGGCCTTCACCCCGTCGCGGTCCAGCAACTCGGCATCGATGCCGTTCAGGCGCATGGAATTGCCGCGCCGCGTGGCGGCGTGCTTCTGCCCGTCGGTGTGGAAGAGGTTGATGACGCCGCGCTGGCTCATCATGACGTTGAAGCCGAGCGACTGCTCCAGCCCTTCCCAGAGCTTCAGCGAATGCTCGTAGAAATTGTTGTTCTCGGGGAAGAGGTAGTTGGACCGCACGATGGTGGTGTTCCGGCCCGTATTCCCCTGGCCGATATTGCCGCGTTCGACGACCGCGACATTGGTGATGCCGTGGATTTCGGCCAGGTAGAAGGCGGTGGCGAGGCCATGGCCGCCGCCACCCACGACGATCGCGTCATAGGACGGCCTCGGCTGCGCCTTGCGCCAGGCCGGCTTCCAGCCGCTGTTGCCGCGGAGCCCCTCCGCCAGGATCCGGAACGCCGAGTAACCTACCATGCGGGGATGCTAAGGGAGCGGCGCGCAGGGTGGCAAGGCACCCCCTTGTGTGAGGCCCGCTTCGGGCGGATCGTGCGCCATCCGATCAGGAGAGAACGCCCCGATGTACCTCGAGCAGCGCACCTATACCTTCCATCCCGGCCGCATGAACGGCTGGCTCGCGGCCTATGAGACCGATGGCGGCCCCTGTTCCGAACGCCATGTCGGCCCATTGATCGGCATGTTCACGGTCGAGGTCGGCACCATCAACCGCGTCGTCTTCATCCGCGGCTTCGACGACATCGATACGCGCGAGAGCGGCATCGCCGCGCGCGAGGCCGATCCGCAGTGGAGCGAGTTCCGCAAGAAGGCGGCCGCCGGCGGGCCATCCCCGCTGATGACGCAGGAATCGAAGTTCCTGAAGACCACGCCCTTCTCGCCCATGCACAGCGCCGCGACTTACAAATTCGAGCGCAAGATCGGCGGCACGGGCATGTATGTGGACCACCGCACCTACGACTTCCATCCGGGCAAGATGCCGGCCTGGCTCGCGGCCTATGAAAAGACGGGCCTGCCGATCCAGCAGCGCCTGCTCGGCCAGCTGCTGTATTTCGGCGTGACCGAGATCGGGCCCATCAACCAGGTCGTCTTCGCCTGGGCCTATGAATCGCTCGGCGATCGCGACCGGCGCCGGACCGCGATGGCGAACGATCCGGCCTGGCAGGAATTCGGCAAGGAGACCGCGGCGATCGGCGCGCTGAAGCAGCAGACCATCCAGTCGCTGAAGCCGGTGAAGTTCTCGAAGATCCGCTAGACGATCTTCTTCGCGTGCAGCGCGGCGATGTCCGCGCTGCCGTAGCCGAGTTCGGCCAGGATCGCGTCCGTGTGCTGGCCGAGCGTGGGCGGGGGCGCGGTGACCTCCGCTCCGCCATGGCCGAGGCGGACCGCGGTGGTCGGCACGCCGAAGCTTCCCTCGATCCCCGGCGCCCCTTCGAAGCGATGCACCAGGCCGCGCGACGCGATCTGCGGGTCGGCCAGCGCCTCGGCCGTCCTGCGGACGCGCGCGGCAGGGACATGCTTCGATTGCAGGAAGACCTCCCACTCATCCGCCGTCCTCGTCAGCAGGATGTCGCGCAGCACGGCGGCCTCGCGCTCGCGATCCGTGTTGCGATCGATGTTGCGGGCCTTGGCCATCTCAGGCCGGCCGAGTGCGGCCCAGAGGCGCTTCTGCTGGCGGAGATTGCTCGCGCCCAGCATCACCATCCCGTCCCTGGTGGGATAGGCGCTGTTCGTCGCGTGCTCGTGGTCGTTCCCCTTGGGCTTCGCCTGGTGCCCGTTCCGCAGATAGGCGGAGAGATGCGAGGCCTGCATCATCAGCGCGACATCGAGCATGGCCAGATCGACGCGCTGCCCGCGGCCCGTGCGCTCGCGCTGGAAGAGCGCGGTCGCGAGCGCGAAGGCGCCGAAGGTGCCGGTGGCATAGTCGATCGCGGGGGCGCCGAACTTCACGGGATTCACCTCCGGCGTGCCGGTGCAGGCCATGATGCCGGAGGTCGCCTGGATCACATGGTCATAGGCCGTCTGGCCGGCACGCGGGCCGGTCTGCCCGAAGGCGGAGATGGAGCAGTAGATCAGCCGCGGGTTGATCTGCTGCAACACCTCCCAGGACAGGCCAAGGGCGGCGAAGGCGCCGGGGCGGTAATTCTCGACCAGGATGTCGGCGCGCTCGACCAGGCGCTTCATGATGGCGACGCCGTCTGATGTCTTGAGGTCCAGCGTCAGGCTCCGCTTGTTGGCGCCCTGCGTCAGGAAGTAGCTGCCCATGCCGTTCGCGTTGAGGTCCTTGTTGGGACCGCTGTCGCGGCTCTGGTCGGGGTCGTCGGGATGCTCGATCTTGATGACGTCGGCGCCGAACAGCGCGAGCTGGTAGGCCGCGAAAGGACCCGCCAGCACATGCGTGGCGTCGAGGATCCTGATCCCTTCGAAAGGCTTCATGGCGCGGATCGTCCCTGGATGTTTCCCGCCGGGCAGTCTGCCCCGGCGGGTCCGGGCGCGCCAGATCAGCCCTGTGCGGCGAGTTCCGCCATGGCGGCCTCGACGCCCCCGGCACCGTGGGGAATGCCGTTCAGCTTCATGGCGAGTTCCACGGTCGCCAGCGTGCCGAGGACCATCGGCTCGTTCAGGTCGCCGAGATGCCCGATGCGGAACACCTTGCCGCCGAGCGGCCCGAGGCCGCCGCCGAGCGAGACGTTGAAGCGATCCAGCGCCGTCTTGCGCAGCGCATCGGCGTTGTGTCCCTCCGGCATCAGGATCGCGGTGACGCTGTCCGAATAGCGCGAGGGGTTGGTGCAGAAGAGCTGCGGCCCGTTGTTCGCGGACCAGCGCTGCACCGCCGCGCGCACGGCGCGCGCGAGGCGCGTGTGGCGGGCATGGACGTTCTGCATCCCTTCCTGCTCCAGCAGCCGCAGCGATTCCCTGAGACCGTAGAAGAAGCTGGTGGGGATGGTGCCCACGAAGCTCTTCTGCCGGCGCTGCAGCATGTTGGTCCAGTTGAAGTAGTGCTTTGGGAGTTTCGACGATTTGTGCGCGTCCATCGCTTTCGCAGAAACGCCCGTGAAGGACATGCCGGTCGGCAGCATCAGCCCTTTCTGGCTGCCGCCCACCGCGGCGTCGATGCCCCATTCGTCCATGCGGAAATCGAGCGAGCCGAGGGAGGAGATGGTGTCGGCCAGGAACAGCGCGGGGTGGCCTGCCGCATCCATGGCCGCGCGCACCTCGGGCAGCGGCAGCATCATGCCGGTCGCGGTCTCGTTGTGCACGACGCAGACCGCCTTGACCGCGTGCGCCTTGTCGTCGGCCAGCATGGCGCGCAGCGCGCCGAGATCAGCGCCGTGCCGCCAATCCGCCGGCAGCAGCCGCGTCCTGATGCCGAGGTCGTCCGCCATGCGCTGCCAGGACTGTGAAAAATACCCGGTCTCGATGACCAGGATCTCGTCGCCCGATGAGAGCAGGTTGACCAGGCTCGCCTCCCAGGCCGCGTGGCCGGAGCCGGTGTACATGAAGACGTTCTGCGTCGTGCCGAGCACGCGCTTCACGCCTTCGACGCATTCCTCGTAGAGCGCGATGAATGTCTCGTCGTTGAAGTCCACCGTGTAGTGGGCGGTCGCCAGCAGGATCGAATCCGGGATGTTGGTCGGGCCGGGATTGGCGAAGAACAGGCGGCCGGGCTTGCGCGGTTCGGTGCTCATGGCGGTTCCCCTTTGGTTCACCGCCATCATCACCAGGATCGTGCCCGCGTCGAGTGCCCGTCTTGGCGCGGCCGTGCCCCTCGGTGCATCCTTCGCCGGATGAGCGCCCCGCCGTGGGGCCAGAGCGGGAAACGTACAAAAAATGCAGATTGCGGCGGAACGGTTGGAGCGCGTGGTGCGCATGATCCTGAAGGCCGGCGGCAGCGCGGAGGCGGAGATCGCCGATGTCGCCGGGCATCTGGTGGAATCGAATCTGCAGGGCCATGACAGCCACGGGGTGATGCTGCTGCCGCGCTATGTGGAGAATGTGCAGGCCGGCAAGCTGAAGCCGAACCAGGGGATCGAAGTGGTCGGCGGCGGCGGCGTGATCCAGGTGATCGATGGCGGCATGGGCTATGGCCAGACGGTCGGCCGCGCGGCCATGAACCATGTGATCCCCATCGCGAGGGAGCAGGGGATCGCCGTCCTCGCGCTGCGCAACGTTCACCATCTCGGCCGCATCGGTGCCTATGGGGAAATGGCCGCGGCGGCGGGGCTGATCTCCATCCATTTCGTGAATGGCCTGTCCGGCGCGCCGCCGGTGGCCCCCTTCCGCGGCAGCGACGGGCGCATGTCCACCAACCCCGTCTGCATCGCCATCCCCGCCAGCGAGACCGGCGGCAGGCCGATGATCCTGGATTTCGCGACCAGCGCCATTGCCATCGGCAAGGTGCGCGTCGCCTGGAATGCCGGCCGCCAGGTGCCACCGGGGGCGCTGGTGGATGGCCACGGCAAGCCGACGACCGATCCCTCCGTGATGTACGAAGGCGAGCCGCGCGGCGCCCTGCAATCCATGGGCGCGCACAAGGGCTATGGCCTCGCGGTGATGTGCGAGGTGCTGGGCGGCGCGCTGACCGGCGGCGGCACGGCGCAGCCCAACAATTCGCGCGAACGCGGCATCCGCAACGGCATGCTGGCCATCCTGCTCGATCCCGCGCGCTTCGTGGACATCGGCTATTTCTCGGAGGAGGTCGCGGCGCTGATCGCGCATGTGAAGGCGTCGCCCGCCGCGAACCCGGACGAGCCCGTGCTGGTCGCCGGCGAGAATGAGCGCATCAACAAGGCGAAGCGTTCCGCCGAGGGTATTCCCATCGATCAGAAGACCTGGAGCCTGATCCGCGGCGCCGCCACATCGCTCGGCATCAGCGAGACCGATTTCGACAACGCCGCCGGCAATCTCGGCCCATAGGGAGCACGATCCATGCTCGATGCATCAGCCAGGGGCGTCTTCGTCATCTGCCCGACCCCCTTTGCCGAAGACGGCGCATTGGACCTGCCGAGCGCCGAGCGGATGACCGACGCCTATCTGGCCGCGGGCGCCGCGGGGCTCACGATCCTCGGCATCATGGGCGAGGCGCCGAAGCTGGATGCGGAGGAAGCGATTGCCTTCGTCGGCACGGTGCTGAAGCGCGTGGCGGGCCGCGTGCCCGTCGTGGTCGGCGTGTCCTCGCCGGGATTGGCGTCGATGCGGACGCTGGCGCGGGCATCCGTGGATGTCGGCGCGGCGGGCGTGATGATCGCGCCACCGTCCGGGCTGCGCGGCGACGATGCGGTGGTCGCCTATATCGCGCAGGCTTCCGAGGCGATCGGCGAAATTCCCTACGTCCTGCAGGATTACCCGCAGGCGACCGGCACCTTCATGAGTGCCGATATGATCCGGCGCATGTGCGCTGATCCGAAGCTCGTCATGCTGAAGGCCGAGGACTGGCCCGGCCTCGACAAGATCACCGCCATCCGCCGCATGGAGAAGGAGGGCGCGATCAAGCGCATCGCCATCCTCGGCGGCAATGGCGGCCAGTTCCTGCCCTTCGAGCTCGAGCGCGGCGCCGACGGCATCATGACCGGCTACGCCTTCCCGGAAATGCTGGTGCGCGTCTGCGACCTGACGGCGCAGGGCAGGCGCACCGAGGCGCATGACGCCTTCGATGCCCACCTGCCGCTGATCCGCTACGAATTGCAGCCCGGCCTTGGGCTGGCCGTCAGGAAATACGTGTTGAAGCAGCGCGGCATCATCGCCTCCGACGCCGTGCGCAAGCCGGGGCCGAAGCTGTCGTCCGACACCATCGCCGAGGTGGAGTGGATGCTCGCGCGTCTTGCCGCGCGCGAGAAGGAAATCGCGCGATGATCAGGCGCGTCGCCGTCATCGGCGCCGGCACGATCGGCGCCTCCTGGGCCGCCTGGTTCCTCTCGCGCGGGCTCGAGGTCGTGTGCAGCGATCCGTCGCCTGGCGCACCCGATCTCATCAGGCGCATGGTGGACGGCGCCTGGCCGATCCTGAAGCGCCTCGGCGCGACGGCAGACGCCGACCCCACGCGCTGGCGCTTCGAACGCGACCCTGCGAAGGCCGTGGAAGGTGCCGAGTTCGTGCAGGAGAGCGCGCCGGAGCGGATCGAGGTGAAGCAAGCGGTGCTGTCGGGGATCGACGCCGTGCTGCCGGACAGCGTGGTGATCGCCTCCTCCACCTCGGGGCTGCTGGCGTCGCGGATTTCGGAGACCTGCCGCTACCCCGCGCGCGTCGTCATCGGCCACCCCTTCAACCCGCCGCATCTGATCCCGCTGGTCGAGGTGGTCGGCGGCGCGAAGGGCTCGCCGGAGGCCGTGCGGACGGCGATGGAATTCTACCGCGCCATCGGCAAGCGCCCGATCGAGATCCGCAAGGAAGTCCCGGGCCACCTCGCCAACCGCCTGCAGGCCGCGCTGTGGCGGGAAGCGGCCTATCTGGTCGAGCAGGGCGTCGCCTCCGTGGAGGACGTGGACGCCGCCATCAGCGAAGGCCCGGGGCTGCGCTGGGCGCTGATGGGCCCGCACCTCACCTTCCACCTGGCGGGCGGGGAAGGCGGGATGGAGCAGTTCGCGCATCACCTGATGCCGGCCGTGACATCCTGGTGGGACGACCTCGGCACGCCCGAGACGACGCCGGCGCTCGTGCGAACCCTGGTCGAAGGCGTGCAGCGCGAAGCGGGCGGCAGATCCATCCGCGAACTCGCGGAATGGCGCGATGCCGCCCTGGTGCGCCTGCTGGAAGCGCGGCGGGGCTGACGCCTATTCGGGCCGGATGTTGCCCACGCGGATGACCTCGGCCCAGGCGCCGTAATTCGCCCGGATGAAGGCGCCGAACTGCTCGGGCGATCCGCTCCGCACCGTGCCGCCCTGCTCGCCGAGCGCGCGCAGCGTCTCGGAATCGGTGAGCGCCGCCGTCAGCGCGCGGCTGAGCGTCGCGATGCGGTCGGGCGGCGTGGCCGCGGGCGCCAGCAGCCCGTACCAGGTCTCCGAGACCATGTCGGGCACGCCGGCCTGCTGCATCGTCGGCACGTCGGGCAGCAGCGCGATGCGGTCCCGGCTGGTGACCGCCAGCGCGCGCAGCGTGCCGGACCGCACATGGCTGAGAAGCGCGGGAACGTCGGCCAGCAGGATGTCGATGCGTCCCGCCAGCACCTCGGTGACCGCCGGTGCCGCACCGCGGAAGGGCACGTGCACGATGTCGATCCCCGCGAGATGCTTGAACATCTCGCCGGAAAGATGGACCGAGGTGCCGGAGCCGGAACTCGCGAAGGTGTAGCGGCCCGGGTTCGCGCGGCAGAGCGCGATCAGCTCGGGGACCGTGCGCGCCGGCACGTCGTTGTTGACGACCAGCATGTTGGGTAGTTGCCAGAGCCCGCTGACATAGGAGAAGTCACGCGTCACGTCGAAGGGCAGCCGGCGGTAGAGCGTCGGCGAGATGGCGAGCGAGGAGACCGAGGCGAGGCCGATCGTGTTGCCGTCCGGAGTGGCGCGCGCGATCACCTCGGTGCCGACATTGCCGCCGGAACCGCTGCGGTTCTCGACCACGAATTGTTGGCCCGTGATCTCGCCCATCTTCTGGCACCAGATGCGCGAGAGGATGTCGGTGCCGCCGCCGGGCGGGAAGATGCCGACGAAGCGGATGGGACCCGTGGGCCAGGCGGCCGGCTGCGCCCGCGCCGGGGTGCCGAGCGCGGCGGTGGCCGCGAGGGCAGTGCGGCGCGCCAGGCGCGGATGATCGGTCATGGGTCAGTCCACCTGCGCGCCGGAGGCACGGATCAGCGGTGCGAAGCGCGCCTCCTCGGCGCGGCGGTACTCCGCGAAGTCGCGTGGGGATGTCCACCAGACCGTCGCGGCGTTCTCGTCGTAGCGGCGGCGCACCTCGGCGCTCTCGACCGCTTCCCTGCCGAGTTCGGCGATGCGCTCGACCAGCGCGGGCGGCAGACCGGCAGGCGCGCCGACACCGGCCCAGGAGGTGACTTCGAAGCCCGGCAGCGTCTCGGCCATGGTCGGCAGATCGGGCAGTTGCGGGCTGCGCCGTGGTCCCGTGACGCCAAGCCCGCGCACCCGGCCCTGCCGGTGATTCTCGAGCTGCTCCGGGATATTCGCGAAGATCATGTGCACGCGCCCCGCGAGCAGATCGACGCCCGCGGGCGCGCCGCCGCGATAGGGCACGTGGACGATGTCGATGCCGGCCAGGTGCTTGAACATCTCGCCGGAGAGATGGACCGTCGTCCCCGCGCCCGAGCTTGCGAAAGTGTAGCGGCCCGGATTGCGCCGGCAGAGATCGATCAGCTCCGGGACGGTGCGGGCCTCGACCGAGGGATGCACCACCAGCAGGTTCGGCAACTGCCAGAGCCCGCAGATCAGCGAGAAGTCGCGCGCCGCGTCGAACGGCAGGCGCCGGTACAGCGTGGGCGCGACGGCGAGGGAGGCGACCGAGGCAAGGCCGATCGTGGCGCCATCGGGGTTCGCGCGCGCGATCGCCTCGGTGCCGACATTGCCGCCGGAACCGCTGCGGTTCTCCGTCACGAATTGCTGGTTGGTGATCTCCGCCATCCGTGCGCACCAGATGCGCGCGAGCACATCGGTCGCGCCGCCCGGCGGGAAGATGCCGATGAACCGCACGGGCTGCGTCGGCCAGTTCGCGCGTTGCGCCAGCGCCGGTGCGGCGAGCACGATCCCTGGCGCTGCGATCAGCGCGCGGCGGGATGGGAAAGGGCTGGGACGGGTCCCGGTCATCGGCGTTCGAACTCCCTCTGGCCCGGCTCTTGCGGCCGGATGCGTGATCGGAGGCTGCGCACCCCCACGGCGTCAAGCGAACAATGCGCGCGCTATTCCACGACTGCGCCGGCCGCACGGATCAGGGGCGCGAAACGCGCCTCGTTGTCGTGCCGGAAAGCAACGAGGTCGGTGGGTGTCGTCCACCAGACGGTCGCGCCCGCGTCCTCGAACCGGCGGCGCACCTCGGCGCTCTCCACGCCCTCGCGCGACGCCTCGGCCATGCGGGCCACCAGCGCCGGCGACAGGCCTGCGGGGGCGATGACGCTGCCCCAGGAGTTGATCTCGTAGCCCGGCAGGAACTCGCCGATGGTGGGCACGTCGGGCGCCTGCGGGCTGCGCTCGGCGCCGGTCATGCCGAGCGGCCGCGCCTGCCCGTCGCGCGACAGGCGGAGACATTCGGGGCTGTTTCCAAAGACCATGTCGACGCGGCCGCCCATCAGGTCGTTGTAGGCGGGCGCGCCGCCGCGATAGGGCACGTGCAGGATGTCCACGCCGGCCATCTGCTTGAACATCTCGCCCGCGATGTGCAGCGTGGTGCCCGCGCCGGAACTGCCGAAGGAGTATTTCCCCGGCTCCCGCCGGCAGAGCGCGATCAGTTCCGGCACGCTGTGCACCGGCAGGCTGTTGCGCACGATCAGCAGGTTCGGCAACTGCCACAGACCGCAGACGTACGAAAAATCGCGATTCACGTCGAAGGGCAGCCGCCGGTAGAGCGTCGGTGCGATCGCGAGCGAGGAGACCGAGCCGAGCCCGATCGTGTTGCCATCGGGATTGGCCCGCGCGATCGCTTCCGTCCCGACATTGCCGCCGGAGCCCGAACGGTTCTCGACCACGAAGGACTGGCCCGTCATCTCCGACATGCGGTTGCACCAGATACGCGACAGCGTGTCGGTGCCGCCGCCGGGCGGAAAGACGCCGATGAAGCGGATGGGCTGGGTCGGCCAGGCGACACGCTGCGCCAGGGCCGGCGTGGCGAGCACGACGCCGGCGATGCCCAGCACGGCCCGGCGCGCGGTGCCTTCACAGTCTCTCCGCATGAAGATCCCTCCTTCCCGGCTCTGCGGCCGGTCGCCCCATCGGACAGGGCCGCGCCCGGCGCCGTCAAGCGGCTTCGGCGGTGGGCACGGCGCCGCCCGGTCGCAGCGGGCGTTCAGGGATTGCGCGGAGCGGTGGCACAATCCTCTTCGCTTCCGATTCGGCAGGGAGACGTCCCGCATGACCTGCTCGCCGCCCCGACACGCGATCCTCTCACGGCGCAGCCTGGTGCTGGCGCCCTTGCTGGGCACGCTGCCCAGGCCCGCGCGCGCGCAGGAAGGGCCGGACATCGTGGCTGTCTACGGCGACAGCATGGCCCAGGGCGTCGGCTTCATGCTGAACCAGGCGCTGCTGCGTGACCGGCGCTTCCGCGTCGTCAACCGTGGACGGGCATCGACGGCGCTCGGCCAGCCCGTCAACTTCAATTGGATCGAGGCCGTGCACGCCTCCCTGAACCAGGATCATCCGGGCTATGCGGTGATGATGTTCGGCGCCAACGACCGGCTGCCGATGCGCCAGCCCGGCGGCGGCTGGATCCGCTTCCGCTCGGACGCCTGGGTCGCGCTCTATCGCAGGCGGCTCGATGCCCTGCTGCAATCGGTCGCCGATGCGTCGGTGCCCGTCGTCTGGTGCGGCAATCCGATCGCGCGGGAGCCGCGCTACAGCACCGACATGCGCTTTCTCAACGCGATCTACCGCGAGGCCGTGGAGGCGCGCGGGCAGACCTTCATCGATACCTGGCCGATGTTCGCGGATGAGCAGGGTCGCTATGCGGACGCGCTCCCGACGGCGCGCGGCCGCCTGGCGCGGCTCCGCGCCGATGACGGCATCCACATGACGGCGACGGGCTATGGACTGATCGCCAGGCGCGTGCTGGCGCGCATCGAGGAACTGCACGCGGCGGACAGCCGCGCCGTGCTGGCCGCGTCCTGACGGTGGTACGGCGGCGGCGCATCCTGCAATCCGGCGGCATCGTGGCGGCGACGCTGGGCGCCTGCGATGTCGAAGGGCGGTCCATGCGGCCACGCAGCGGCGACGACCCGGCATTCGCGAAATTCTTCGCCGAGCTCCGTGCACTCGACCGGCGGCAGCGGCGCATCCCCGTCGTCGTGCTGCAGATCGGCGACAGCCACACGGCGAACGATGCCTTCAGCAGTGCCATGCGCGACGCCCTGCAGGCGCGCTTCGGGCGTGGTGGGCGCGGGATGCTGCCGCCCGGCATTCCGTTCCGCTTCTACAACCCATCCCAGGTGAGCGTTGCCGCCCGCGGCGACTGGCGGATCATCAGCAGCGCCGATCCTGCCGCCGCGGGGCCATTCGGCATCGCGGCGCTCCGCCAGCGCGCATCGGCACCCGGCGCCGAGATCAGCATTGAAGGCGATGCCGGCAGCCTGGCACGCGTGGAGATCGAGATCCTTCGTCAGCCCGGCGGCGGGCGGCTGCGCGCCGCATTCGATGGGCTGCCGCCGTTCATCGTGCCGACGTCGGGCAGCGCGCGGGACGCCGCCTTCGTCGCCCTGCCCGCCGCGCGCCAGGCCCGGCGGCTGACGCTCACCACGCTCGACCCGGCGCCGGTCGAACTGCTCGGCGTGAACCTCTCGCGCAACGAGCCGGGTGTCGCCTATGGCAATCTCGGGACCATCGGCGCGACGGTCGAGATCATCGGGCGCTGGGACCCTGCAACGGTCGCGATGGAGATGCGGCACCTCAAGCCCGCGTTGCTCGCCATCGCCTTCGGCACGAATGAGGGTTTCAACCCAGGCACGCCGATCGCCGACTACCAACAGGGCTTCACCGCGCGCGTGCGCAGCCTGGCCCAGGCCGCGCCGACTGCCTCGGTGCTTGTGCTCGGACCGCCCGATGGCGTCCTCGCCCGCGGCCCCGGCGCC
>JAYRQX010000883.1:0-4092 GCA_041910415.1 Acetobacteraceae bacterium
CCGATCGCCTCCGCCATGACGACGAACTTCCCCGCGCAGTTGCAGGCGCTGATCCCCGTCGGCCGGATGGGACGTGCCGAGGAAGTGGCGGCCGCGATCTGCTTCCTCGCCGGCCCCGATGCCGGCTTCATCACGGGCGAAGTGCTGGATATCAACGGCGGCATGTGGGCCGACTGAAGGACGATACGCATGAAGATCTGGCACCACAGCTTCACCGTGCTCGAGAACCTGCCGGCCTATGCCGAGGCCATGTCGGAACACCTGAATCGCGTCGCCGCGCCAGGAACAGACATCGTGATGCACGGCATGCACAGGGAGACCTACCGCACGGAATATCCCGGCAACGACATCATGTATGCCTATTTCCAGACGCTCCACAGCCAGCAATTCGTCATGGGCGCGATCGCGGCCGAGGAGCAGGGTTTTGATTGTTTTGCCCTGACGACGCTGCCGGAGCCCTCGCTGATGGAGATCCGCAGCCTCGTGGACATCCCCGTGGTCGGCTATGGGGAGAGCGCGATGCTGGCGGGCTCCATGCTGGGGCAGAAGCTCGGCGTGCTGCTCTTCATCCGCGGCATGGCGGGGACGGTGGAGCGGAATGTGGAGCGCATGGGCCTCGCCTCCCGCTTCGTGGGGGCGCAGGAGGTGAGCTTCGCCTTCAACGACGTGCTGGAAGCCTATGCGGATGATCCCGCGCCGCTGATCGAGCGCTTCAAGGAGGATGCGCGGGCGCTGATCGCACGCGGCGCGGACGTCATCATCCCCGGCGAGGCGCCGCTCAACCTGCTGCTCGCGCGCGGCGGGGTGAACAATGTGGATGGCGTGCCGGTGCTGGACGCGCTGGCGGCGACGATCAAGACCGCCGAGATGATGGTCGGCATCCGCCAGGCGACCGGCGTCTCCCCCAGCCGTCGCGGCTACTTCCAGGCCAGGCCTCCGCGCGAACGCGTGAAGGAACTCCACCGCTTCTACGGCTTCTCGCACATCGGGGAACATGGCTGATGCACCGTCGCGCGCTGCTCGCCTGGCCCGCCCTGCTCGCCGCGCCCGCGCTGGCGCAGGAGCGGTTCCCGTCACGCCAGATCCGCATCATCATCCCCTTCGCATCAGGCGGCAGCACGGACATCCTCGCGCGCATCTGCGCGCAACTGCTCACGGAAAAACTCGGCCAGACCGTGGTGGCCGAAAACATCACCGGCGCCGGCGGCACCATCGGCGCGCAGCGCATGCTGGATGCGCCGGCGGATGGCTACACGCTGATGGCGGGCACGCCGGGGCCGGTCACCATCAACCCGCATCTGCAACCCAACATCCCCTACCAGCCGCTGCGCGACTTCGAGGCCGTGGCCTTCGTCGGCGACAGCCCCGCTGTCGCGGTCGTCTCGCGCAACAGCCCGGTCCGCTCGCTGCGCGAACTGGTGGAGCGCGCCAAGGCTTCACCGGGCTCGATGACCTATGCTTCCGCCGGCATCGGCTCCTTCGCGCATCTCTCGGGCGAGATGTTCAAGTGGCGCGCGGGGGTGGACATGATCCACGTGCCCTATCGCGGCACCGCGCCCGCCGCGACCGACATGATCGCCGGCCGCGTGGATGCGATGTTCGAGAACTATCCCTCCGTGCAGTCCTATCTCGCTGCGGGCGATCTGCGGCCGCTGGCGATCGGCGCGGCGCGGCAATCGGCGCTGCTGCCAGGCGTGCCGACGGCGATCGAACAAGGCATCGCAGGCTACGAATCCTCCTCCTGGTTCGGCCTCTTCGCCCGTGCCGGCACGCCGCCGCAGGCGATCGCTGCCATCAACGCGGCGATCAATGCGGGCATTCGCGAACCAGCCACCACGGCCCGCCTCGCGCAGCTCGGCGTCGAGCCCGTGGGCGGCACGCCGGCCGAGTTCCGTGCCTATGTCGCCCGCCGCCTCGACGAAGCGGGCGAGCTGATCCGCGCCGCGCGCATCCGCGTGGAATGACCATGACAGGGGAACCGCACCGATGACCACCCGCTTCGCACGCCGAGCATTGCTGGCCGCACCGGCCGCGCTGGCCGCGCCTGCCTTCGCGCAGGGCTGGACGCCCACGCGCCCCGTACGCCTCGTTGTGCCCTATCCGCCGGGTGGCGCGACCGACGTGCTGGCCCGCTGGGTCGCGCAGAACCTGACGCAGCGTCTGGGCCAGCCCGTGGTGGTGGAGAACCGGCCGGGGGCCAATGGCATCGTCGCCTCACAGCACGTGCAGGGCCAGGCGCCGGATGGCTACACGCTGATCTTCACCACAGCCGACACGCATTCGCTCAATCCCTACGTCTATCGCCGCCTGCCCTATGAGCCGCAGCGCTTCGTCCCGGTCTCGGCGGTGGCGAAACTGGTTTTCTCCCTCGTCGTGCGGCCGGGTCTCGCGCCGCGCAACGTGCGGGATTTCGTGGCCCTCGCCCGCAGCCGCGCCGGCAACCCGCTGACCTACGCAACCTGGGGCGTCGCCAGTTCCTCCCAGGTCATGATGGAGACCTTCAAGTTCGAGACGCGCACCGAGATGCAGCACGTCCCCTTCCAGGGCGCCGCCCCCGCCGTCGCCGCGCTGCTCGCGGACCAGGTGGACGCGATGATGCTGCCCGTCGGCGTCGCGATCTCGCAGGGCGGGCGGTTGCCGATCCTGGGCGTCGCCACGGCCCGGCGTTTCCCGGGTGCGCCAGACGTCCCGACGCTGACGGAACAGGGCGTCGCGCTGGCGAGCGATCTCTGGCTCGGCATCCTCGCGCCGCCCGGCACGCCGGCGGAGATCGCAGACCGCATCGCGCGGGAGACCAACGTCTTCGTCGCTGCCCCCGGCGGCGCCGAATTCCTGGTGCCGAACGGCTTCATCCCCGACACCGCAGACCGCCGGCAATTCATCGCCTATCTGCGTGAGGACGACGCGGTCTGGCGCGTGCGCGCCGAACGTCTCGGCGTCCGGCTCGACGACTGACCGCTACTCCGCGCGGATGTTCGCGCGGCGGATCACATCGCCCCAGCTGGCGCTTTCACGCGTCAGCCGCTGACCGAACGCCTCGGCGCTGCCGCCGAGCGGCTGCGCGGCCAGGCGCTGCAGGGCGTCGCGCATCTGCGACGTGGCAAGCGCCTCGGCCAGCGCGCCGTTCAACCGCGCGACGGTTTCGGGCGGCAGGCCGGCCGGACCCATCAGCCCCCACCAGACCGTCACGACGAAGTCCGGGATGCCCTGCTCGGCGATCGTCGGCACGTCGGGCAGCGCCGGCGCGCGGCGCGCATCGGCGAGGCCCAGCGCCTTCAGCCGCCCGCCCTGCAGGTGCGGCAGCGCGCCCGCGAGGTTCGAGAACATGAAGGAGATGCGCCCGGCCTGCAGGTCCGCCATGGCCGGCGCGCCGCCGCGATAGGGGACATGGGTGATGTCGATCCCCGCCCGCGCCTTCAGCAGTTCGGAGGCCAGATGCTCCGTCGTGCCGGATCCGCCGGAGCCGAAGGTGTAGTAGCCGGGCCGGGCGCGGGCGAGTTCGACGAAGCGGCGCGCGTCGTTCGCCGCGAAATCCGGCGCGGCGAGCATGACCGAGGGCACTTCGCCCACCAGCCCCACCGGGATCAGCATCGCGGGGTCGTAGGGCAGGGTCGTATAGAGATGCGGATTGATGACGACGGAGGGCGACGCCATGAGCAGCGTCGTGCCGTCGGGCGCGGCACGCGCGACATGCTCCTGCGCGATGTTGCCGCCGGCGCCGGTGCGGTTCTCCACCACGACCGACTGGCCGAGCCGCGGCGTCAGCTCCTGCGCCACGATGCGCCCCACGATGTCCACCGCGCCGCCGGCGCCGAAGGGGACGATGATGCGGATGGGTCGGCCGCCCGCGATGCTTTGTTGTGCGCCGAGCCGCGCGGGAAATGCAGGGGATGCGATGAGCCCGCCCAGCAGGGCGCGCCGTGATGCGTGTTCCGACATGGTTTGTTTCCTCCGCCGGGTTGGTCCCGGTCACTGCGCCGTCAGGCACGGCGCATCATTCCCTGAAAGGCAGCGTGAGGAAAATGGACATGACCGACGCCAATGGGACGCGCACCCCTACCGTGCGGCGCAGGCTGAGGCCCGGTTTGATAC
>JAYRQX010000884.1:0-2774 GCA_041910415.1 Acetobacteraceae bacterium
CAACGTGTCTCCACGCCAGGCGCCGACCACGCATCCCACCCCACTTACTCCAGGGCAAAACACAAAACCCAGCCATTCCAAACAAAAGGACAGCCAAGATCACAAAACACAAAAAAACCAGATGCAACTGTCAAAGAGCGCAAACACCTTGCCACCCCCGTTTGGACCCTCGGGGTCAAAACCCTTGGCGGTGGCCTGATGTTCCCCGCCTGTTCAGCGGGGCGCACAAACTAGTGGGCCCGACACTTCGTGTCAAGTCCGTCTTCGTCTGCGGTGGCGGGCTTCTACGCCCGGCCGCCCGCCCTGTCAAACAGGGTCCATGACAATTCCGCATTCGAAAGACCCACACCGGCAGCGCAACGTCCCCACGGCGCCATCGCCCGACAAGGGCGTCCGCGGGGTGCCGGGTTCGACCAGGTCCCCGTCGCTGGGCGCCGGCTCGCCTTCCGCCGGGCACGGATGCGGTTGGCCGACTGCCCACCGATTTTCCATCCCTCCTGCCGCACGCTAGCGTCGCGATGACGGAGGACAACGCATGCGCCTGTGGTACCAATCGCTGACCCGCCCCGAAGCCTGGCCGGCCTACAACGCCGCGCTGCGCCGGGTGCTGCAGAACGCGGCCGACCCGGGGACCGAGATCGGGATCCACGGCATCACGAAACGGGGCGGCATCGGCGACCAGTACCGCTCGCTGGAGTTCATCGAGACGATCGAGGTGCTGGAGAACGTCACGCGCGCCGAAGCGGAAGGCTGCGATGCCGTGCTGCTTGGCAACATCGCCGATCCGGGCCTGCGCGCGGCGCGCGAGATGGCAACAATTCCGGTGCTGGGCCTGTGTGAATCCGCCTTGCTGACCGCCTGCCAGATGGGTGTCTCGATCGGCCTCGTCGTCTCCAACGACAAGCATCACAACAAGATCGTCGAGAACGTCACGATCTACGGCCTCACCACCCGTGTCGTGGCCGTGGAGCGCATGCGCGTGGATCGCCTCGTGGACCTCGATGCCGCCTTCGGCCCGGGCGAGACACGCCAGCGCATCCTGGACCAGTTCACCGAAGCCGCCGCGCGCTGCGTCGCGCGCGGCGCCGAGGTGGTGATCCCCGCCGTAGGCGTGGCCATGGTGCTGCTGGCCGAAGCCGGCATCACCGAAGCGGGTGGCGGCGCACCGGTGCTCAACGGTGCGGTCGCCCTGCTCAAGGCGGGCGAGACGGCGGTGAAGCTGAACAGGCTGATGGGTGGCCGTTTCACGAGCCGCCGCGGCGCCTATGCGCAGCCGCCAACCCAGCAGATCGAGGAACTGCGCAGGCACTATGGCGACATCTTTCCGCGCATCCAGGCCCCCTGAGCAGCCGGCGGCACGCCTGACCTTCCCTTGATCTCCGCGGGCAGGCTCTCGACACTGCGGACCAAGCACGACCCCACGAGGAAATGCCCATGACATGCTCCGACGCCCGCGTTGCGCGTGGTGTGACGCCATGAGCGAGCCGCTCGCGCCCCTGCCGCAGGATCTGCGTGCCCATGCGCGCGCCTGGCTCGCCGCGAACCTGCCGGCGCCATGGCGCTCCGACTCCCCCGGCTACACGCCACCGACCGTGCCCGAGATGAAGGACTGGGAAGCCAGGCTGCACCCCGCCGGCTTCTGGGGCATCGCCTGGCCGCGCGCCTACGGCGGCCACGGCATGACGCTGAAGGAGCACCTGGTCGTCAACCAGGAGATCGGCCGCGTGCCGATGCCGGAAAGCGTCAACTCCATCGGCAAGGAACTCGCCGGCCCCATCATCATGGCCGTCGGCACCGAGGAGCAGAAGAAGCGCTACCTTCCCGCCATCCTCGAGATGCGCGAGATCTGGTGCCAGGGATTCTCCGAACCCGAGGCCGGCTCCGACCTCGCCGGCCTGCGCACGCGCGCCGTGCACGATGGCGCCGTCTGGCGCATCACGGGCCAGAAGATCTGGACCTCTGGCGCGCAGAATTCGCAGCGCTGCCTGCTGCTCGCCCGCACCGGCAAGGTGGAGGATCGCCACCGTGGCCTCGCCATGTTCGCGCTCCGCCTCGATGCCCCCGGCGTGCGCGTGCGTCCGCTGAAGCAGATGAACGGGGAGGAAGGCTTCAACGAGGTCTTCTTCGACAACGCGCCCGTCGAGGATGCGGATGCGCTCGGCAAGCCCGACGAAGGCTGGTTCGCCGCCGTGCGCGTGCTGGAGCATGAACGCGCGACGAACCGGATGTACCGCGCCTGGCGGTTCGAGCAGGAGCTGGACCACCTCATCGCCGCCTGCCGCGCCGATCCGGCGCTGGCGAAGCGGCTCGCCGATCCCGGCTGGCGCCAGCGCCTCGCCGCCGTGCGCGTGGACATCGAGATGCTGAAGCGCATGGTGGAACGCGGGGTGGAAGACCTTGTCGCCGGCCAGCGCATCGGCGGCCGCGGCAGCCTGATGAAGCAGCATTGGAGCGAGACGCACCAATCCTTCGCCGCGCTGGCGGTGGAGATGCTGGAAGGTGCCTCCTACCCGCCCTCGCCCTTCGTGGAGCGCGCCCAGCGGCGCTTCCGGCAGGTCTATCTGCGCTCGCGCGCCGAGACGATCTATGCCGGCACCACCCAGATCCAGCTCGGCATCATCGCCGACCGCATCCTCAAGCTGCCGCGGGAGGGCTGAGCCATGTCCGGCACGATGATCGAAGGCCTCGACGACATGCTGGCGACCGCGCGCCAGGCCGCCCGCGCGGCGGCGGCGATGGAGACCGCGGCAGCGGCGAAGGCGCTGGCGGCGGAC
>JAYRQX010000885.1:0-1591 GCA_041910415.1 Acetobacteraceae bacterium
CCCTGCTGGTCGTGCTCGCGGCGGTCGATCCCGTGCGCCTCGGCCTGCCCGCGCGCGGGGAAGCCGCGGGCGCCGCGCTCGACATCGCGCGCATCGTCGTCATCCTCGCGATCTTCGGCTGGGTCGGCGTCGCGCGCCTCGCCCGCGCCGCGGCGCTCTCTGTTCTCGCGCTCGACTACGTCCGTGCCGCGCGCGCGGTGGGTGCGACCGAGGGCCGCATCCTGCTGCGCCACGTGCTGCCCAACATCACCGGACCCGTCGCGGTCGCGACCGCGCTCGCCGTCGCGGGCGCGATTCTCGCGGAAAGCACCCTCTCCTTCCTGGGCCTTGGAATCGCACCGCCCGCGCCCTCCTGGGGCAACATGCTCGCCAATGCGCAGGAACTGGTGTTCAGCGCACCCATGGCCGCCGTCTGGCCCGGCATCGCCATCCTTCTCGCCGTCGCCGGCTGCACCCTTGTCGCGGATGGCTTGCGCGCGCGGCGCTGACGCGCGAAAGGGGCGGCGTCGCGCGGCCCCGAGACCGCGCAGGACGAACCGGGAGAAGAACGTTGATGCGCCTGCCGCACCCGAACCGCCGCACCATCCTGGGCGCCGCCGCGCTGCCCCTGCTCTCGCCGATCGCCGCGCGCGCCCAGGCCGAATGGCGCCCGACGCGCCCCGTGACGCTGATCGTGCCCTTCGCTGCGGGGTCCGGCACCGACACGGTCACCCGCATCATGGCCAGCATGCTGGAAGCCGAATGGGGCACGTCATTCGTGGTCGAGAACCGCGCCGGCGGCAACGGCGCCATCGCCGCGGTCGCGACCGCGCGCGCCGCGCCGGATGGCTACACGCTGATGGTCACCACCAACTCCCCGCACGGCGCGACGCCGGCCCTGATGCGCCGCCCGACCTACGACGCCATCAACGATTTCACGCCCATCTTCCGCATGGGCACCTACATCTTCGTCCTCGCCGTGAACGCCCAGGTGCCGGCGCGCACGCTGCCCGAATTCCTGGCGCTGGTGAGGAGCCGGCCGGGCCAGATGACCTATGCCTCCGGCAACACCACGGGCGTCGTCGGCGGCGCGATGATGACCGCGATCGGCAACCTGCAGATGACGCATGTGCCCTACCGCTCGACGCCGCCGGCGCTGACCGACGTGATCGCGGGGCGCGTGGACAGCATCGTCATCGACGTCGCCTCCGCCCGCGGCTTCCTGCGCGAGCGGCAGCTCTTCTCCCTCGGCATCACGTCCAAGCAGCGCACGCCGCTGATGCCGGATACGCCGACCCTGGCGGAATCCGGCCTGCCGGGATTCGAGCTGCTGTCCTTCATGGGCGCCGTCGGGCCGGCGAACATGCCGCGCGAGATCGTCACCGCCTTCAACACCCATATGCGCCGGGTGTGGGAGACGCCGGAAGCCGCGCGGCGCCTGGCCGAAGTCGGCATCGAGCGCGAGGTCTCGACCCCCGAGGAATTCGGCACCTTCATCCGCGAGCAGATCGCCTTCTGGGGCCAGGCCGCCCGGGCTTCGGGGCTGGAGCCGGAATAGGCCCCCAGCCCTACTCTCCGATCGCGCCGCCGTCCTTCTTGACGATGGCGATGA
>JAYRQX010000886.1:0-24828 GCA_041910415.1 Acetobacteraceae bacterium
GCCCCAGCCGCCACCGCCGCCGGTTTCCACACGGATGATGTCGCCGCGCCTGATGATGTTGCCGTCGCTCAGCGGCGACAGTTCACGTTCATCCGGGCGGCCGGGGTTCACGACGCAGCGTCCGGTGCCGGCCTGCATGCCGCCATTCGTGCCCCAGGGCGGGTTGCGGATGGCATCCAGCCGGATGGACAGTACCGCTTCCTTCGCCAGCACCTCCATCTCCCGCACCACGCCGCAGCCGCCGCGCCAGCGCCCCGGGCCGCCACTGTCGGGATTGATGGCGTAGCTCCGCATGCGCATGGGGTAGGAGATGTCCACGAACTCCGCCGGGTAGTTCTCCTGCGCGACGAGATAGACGGCGTCGTGGCCGTCGGCGAAGGTGCGCGCGCCGTAGCCGCAGGCGACGCCGTCGCTCATCAGGAAGCGCTCGTCCTCCATGGTCGTGCCGCGGATCAGCCAGATCGAATACGGGCTGTGCGAGGCCGAGGCCTGGCCGCCGGAGGCAGTGTTCAGCACACCGAGATAGCCGGCCAGGTTGCGCAGCATGGTCAGCCCGCGCTGGCCAAGCGCCGCGGGAAAGCGGGGCTGCAGCACGGATCCTTCGCGCAGCCTCACCTCGTCGAACAGCCGCTCGGCGCCCGCGTTCAGCGACACTTCGGTACTGCCGCCGAGGAGATAGGCGCCGACCAGCACCCCCGGCGCCTTCGGGTTCAGCACGAGGTTCACGGCCCCTCTGGTCTGGTCGTCCGATCCGGTCTGGTCGAGGATGAAGCGGCCATCCTCGGTCGCCTCCAGCTCGTAGCGGATGGTGACGGTGCCGCTGCCATGGCCGTCATCGTCGATCGCGTCGGCGAAACGGTAGCGGCCGGGCGGGACCAGCTTACGCATGCGTTCGCGCACCACGCGCTCCGTGCGCGCCAGCAGTTCCGCGAAAGCGCCGCGCAGCGTCGGCGCGCCGAAGCGTTGAGAAAGCTCCATCAACCGCTTCTCGCCGAGCGCCACGGCGGCGAGCAGCGCGCGCAGGTCGCCGCGCACGGAAGCCGGGAAGCGGCAGTTGCGGATGAAGACGCGCAGCAGGTCTTCCTGCACCACGCCGTCGCGCTTCAGCCGCACGGGCGGGATGATGATCCCCTCCTGGAAAATCTCGGTGCAATCGGGAGAGATCGAGCCCGCGCGCATGCCGCCCACGTCCACGAAATGCGCCCAGGTCTGGGAGAAGCCGATCAGCCCGTCCTCGGCGAAAACCGGCGCGATCAGCACCTGGTCCGGCGTGTGCGTCACCGCGCCGTGGGAGGCGTAGCAGTCGTCATACCAGTAGATGTCCCCGGGCTTCATCGTCTCCGGCGGATAGTCCTGGAACAGCGGCGTCACCAGGTCCGACGCGAAGGGCAGCGACTTACCGGCGATCAGCCGTCCCTCGGCATCGTAGAGGCCGCTGGCATAATCCTTCTTCTCGCGGATGAAGGGCGACATGGCGGTGCGCTCGATCAGCACCTCCATTTCCGCCTGGATGGCGCGGATCCCGCCGCGGATGATTTCCAGCGTCACCGGATCGACTGTCGTCATGTCAGAGTCCCGCCTGCTCAAGGCCGAGGATGGTGCGCGCCATGGCCTGCGCACGCGGCACCAGGCTGTCGAGCCTCAGCCGCTCTTCCGGGCTGTGCCCGCCATAGCCCTGCGGGCCCGTCGCGCAGAGCGTCGGCACGCCGAGCGCGGCGGTGAAGCCGGAATCGGCGCAGCCCAGCGTGTATTCGCCATCCACGGCAAAGCCGCTCGCCTCGGCCGATGCCCGGTGCAGGCGGAACAGCGCCTGCGATTTCTCATCGGCGATCATGGCGAGGAACTCGCCCCTGATCTCCAGCGTCGCACTCGTGCCCTGCACGAAGCTCCGCTCCGTGATCGCGCGCAGGGCCGCCATGCCGGCGTCGCGCTGGTCCAGCGTGCGGTAGCGCATGTCGATCTCGCACTCCGCCCAGGGTGCCACGCTGTTGACGCTCTGCCCGCCCCTGGCGAGCCCGACGTTGAAGGACAATCCGGTCGCGTCGTCGCGCAGCGCGTGGATGGCGATGATCTTGTGCGCGAGCTCTTCGAGTGCGCTGATGCCTTCGTTGATGCGCGCGCCCGAATGCGCCGCCTTGCCGGTGATGCGCATGGCCGAGAACACGCCGCCGCGACGGCCGGTCACGACGTTGCCGGACGCGCGGGCCGGTTCGCTGTTCAGCACGATGCGGGCGTGCCGCGCCTCGGCCTCGATCACGGGCTTGCCTTCGGGGCTGCCGATCTCCTCATCCGCCGTGTAGAGCGCGACCAGCGGCCCCGGCGCGCCGCCGAAGCGCGCGAAGGCGGCGAGCAGGAAGCTGTTCAGCACCAGCCCGGACTTCATGTCGGAGACGCCGGGGCCATAGGCGACGCCGTCGCGGATGGCGAAGGGACGTTCGGCGACCGTGCCCTTCGGAAACACCGTGTCGCGGTGCCCCATCAGCAGGATGTTGCCGCGCACGGCATCGCCGCCCGGCACCTCCGCGCGCAGCGTGTCGCCGAAGCGCCGCTGGGGGATGATGCGCGTGGCGACGCCCTGGCCTTCCAGGAAGCGCTGGATGGCCGTGCCCACCGCATCCGCGCCCGGCTTGTCGTAGGTGCCGCTGTCGATGTCCACGAGTTCCCGCAGCAGCACGACCATCGCGTCCTGCTGTGCCGCGAGCCATGCGACGATCGCCGCGTCCGACATCCTGCTTGACTCCCGCCATGCCCGTTCCGAGCATGGCCCCGTTCGCGCGAATGCGCCACCGGGAGGCTCCGATGCGTGATCCCTTTCCCCGTCGCACCCTGCTGCAGGCCGGCACCGCGATGCTGGCCGCGCCCGCGCTCGCACAGGGCAGTTGGCCGGACCGGCCGATCCGCCTCTTCATCCCCTGGCCGCCGGGGGCGTCGGCCGATGTGTTCCTGCGCGCCCTTGCGGACCAGGCGGGGCGCCGGCTCGGGCAGCCCGTCGTGCCGGAGAACCGGCCCGGCGCCTCGGGCTCGCTCGGCGCCGCGGCGCTCAAGGATGCGCGGCCGGATGGCTATACGCTGGCGCAGATCCACACCGGCGTGTTCCGGGCGGCCCTTGCCGCCGACCGCCCGACCTATGATGCGCTGAACGACTTCTCCTTCATCATCCAGCTCAGCGGATCGGTGCACGGACTCGTCGTCCGATCGGAGAGCCCCTGGCAGACGATCCAGCAATTCATCGATCACGTCCGCGCCAATCCCGGCCGCGTCACCTATGGCACGCTGGGCCCGACCTCCATCCAGCACATCGCCATGCTGGAGGTGCTGCAGTATCTCAACGCCGAGATGACCCACATCCCCTACCGCGGCGGGGGCGAGCTCTACACGGGGCTGCTCAGCCGGCAGGTGGATTCGGTGGTGGATGCCAGCGGCTGGGCGCCGATGGTGGCCGATGGGCAGTTCCGCCTGCTCGTCGTCTTCGGGTCGCAGCGCATGGCACGCTTCCCCGACGTGCCCACCCTGCGCCAGGCCGGCATCCCCATGGACGTGAACTCGCCCTATGGCCTCGGTGCGCCGCGCGGCACCGATCCGGCGATCATCGCCAGGTTGCACGACGCCTTCAAGGACGCGCTCTTCGATCCGGCGACCCAGGAGGTGATGGCGCGCTACAACATGCCGAACCTCTATCTCAACACCTCGGAGTACGATGCCGCATCGCGCCGCCAGCATGTGATCGAGCGCGAGAACCTGATCCGGCTGAACCTGCTGCCGGCGGGGCGATAGCGCCGCCACGCGGCGGCGAGCCTCGCGCGCTCCGGCGGCTCTGCCGTGCCGGCGCCGATCGCCCCGGCGATGGTCGCGGAACAAGATTGAATTCGGCGGCGGCCGCGCGGCGGGTTGCCGGATGTCCCCGCTTCTTCCACCCTGCGCGCCGCAACGAGGAAGCTTTCGAGAATGTCCGCAGAAGTCCTGGCCCAGCTGGCGCCCACCGGCGTGCTTCGCGCCGGCATCAACATGAGCAATTTCCTGCTCGTCACTGGCCGCGACGCGTCGGGTGATCCCGAGGGCGTCTCCCCCAGCATGGCGCGCGCGATCGCGGACCGGCTGGGCGTGCCGGTGACATATGTGCCCTTCCCCAAGCCCGGCGCGCTGGCCGATGCGGTGAACACCGGCACCTGGGACATCGGCCTGATCGGCGCCGAGCCGCAGCGCGCGGAGACCATCGCCTTCACGGCCGCCTATGCGGAGATCGAGGCGACCTACATGGTGCCCGCCGGTTCGCCCATCACCAGCGTCGAGCAGGTGGACCAGCCTGGCGTGCGCATCGCCGTGACGGATCGCTCGGCCTATGGCCTCTGGCTCGACCGCAACATCCACAAGGCGACGCTGATCCGCACCGAGACGCTGGATTCGGCTTTTGAAAAATTCCGCGATGAGAAGCTTGAAGCCCTGGCCGGGCTGAAGCCGCGGCTGCTGACGGACCAGGCGGCGATGCCGGGTGCACGCATCCTGGACGGCCAGTTCACCGCCGTGCAGCAGGCGGTCGGCACATCGCGCAGGAACGCCGCGGCCGCGGCGTGGCTCGCGGCCTTCGTGGAGGAAGCGAAGGCGTCGGGCCTCGTCGCGCAATTCATCGAACAGCACAAGGTGCGCGGCCTGTCCGTCGCGCCGGCGGCGAAGGGCTGAGACCATGGCGTCGCGCATTGCCGTCGTGACCCGCGGCCTCGCCGATGACGAGGTCGTGCGCCAGATGTGCCCGCAGGGCTTCGACCTGGCGATCACCGATCCCGGCCGCCCGGACTGGGCGGAGACGATCGCCGGCGCCGACTACCTGGTCGGCTTCGTGGACATGCTGGTGAAGGATTCCCTGTACGTGGCCGCGCCGAAGCTGCGCCTCGTGCAGGTGCTGAGCGCCGGCTACGACAAGGCGGATCTGGACGCGGCGCGGCGCGCCAGGGTGCCGCTCTGCAACAATGGCGGCGCCAATTCCACGGCGGTGTCGGAGCATGCGCTGCTGCTGATGCTCGCGGCGTCGCGTCAGCTGGTGAAACAGCACAAGACCGTCGCGGCGGGGCTTTGGCGCGGCAATTCCACGCCACGGCTGCATGAGCTGCGCGACCGCGTGCTGGGCATCGTGGGCCTCGGGACCATCGGCAAGAAGGTGGCACGCCTCGCGCTCGCCTTCGGCATGACGGTCCACTACTACGACATCGCGCGACTGCCGGAGGACCGGGAGGATGCGCTCGACGTGCGCTTCCGCCTGTACCGGGAGCTGCTGCGGACCTCCGACATCGTCTCGCTGCACGTGCCGCTGAATGCCTCGACATCGGGGCTGCTGGGCGCCGAGGAACTGGCGCTGATGAAGCCCGGTGCCATCCTGGTGAACACCAGCCGCGGCCCGGTCGTGGACGAGAAGGCGCTCTATCAGGCGCTCTCGGACGGCAAGCTCTACGGCGCGGGCCTCGACGTCTTCGACGAGGAGCCGCCGCCGGCCGACAACCCGCTGCTGCAGTTGGACAACGTCATCCTGACCGCACACATGGCCGGGCCGACGCAGGAGAGCAACATCGGCCGCCTGCGCAACGCCTTTGACAATGTCCAGCGCATGGAACGCGGGGAAGCACCCCTCTGGGTGGTGCCCGAATTGCTGGGCTGACAAGCGGTCGCCGCCTGTGGTCTGCTCCCGCCCGACACCGGGAGGAACCACATGAAGCGGCGCAGCCTGCTCGCCCTGTCGGCCGGGGCCCTGCTCGCCAGACCGGCCCTTGCCTGGGAACCCACGCGGCCCATCCAGTGCATCATCGGCTTCGCGCCAGGTGGCGGTGCGGACCAGATCGCGCGCGCGGTGTGCGAAGGCGCGGGGCCGTTCTTTCCGCAGCCGCTCGTGATCACCAATCGCCCAGGCGCGGGCGGCACCATCGCGGCGCAATTCGTCACGACGCAGCCTCCCGACGGCCACACGCTGTTCATGGCCGGCGGCAGCGAGACGACCAGCATCCCTGCCTTCCGCACCCTGCCCTATAATCCGAAGCGCGACTTCCGCGCCGTGATGCGGCTGATGCGCCAGCGGCTGTTCATCTTCACCCATGCCGAGAGCCGCTTCCGCACGCTGGGCGACGTGGTCGAGGCATCCAAGGCGCGGCCGGGATCGGTCAGCTACGGGACCTCGGGGATCGGGTCGATCCCGCACGCGGCGTTCCTGGTGCTGGAACAGCGCGCGGGGATCGAGATGCTGCATTCGCCCTACAATGGCGGCGCGCCGTCCGTGCAGGCGATCGTGGCGCGGCAGATCGACGTGGCCGCGGCGCATCCGGAGGAGTTTCGCGGCGTCGCTGATGCCGGGCTGATCCGCGTGCTGGCCGTCGCCTCCCCCGAACGCGCGCCGAACTACCCCGACGCGCCGACGCTGAAGGAGCTCGGCTACGACGCGGTGATCGAGAACATGAAGGGCTGGGTCGTGCCGTCGGGGACGCCCGACGATGTCGTGCAGACGCTGCACGACCGCTTCCGCCGCGGCATGGACAGCAACGCCTGGCGCAACTTCCTGGAGCGCGCGGGCGACACGGACGGCTACCTGCCGGGGCCGCAATTCCAGGCGGCGATGGACACGCTGCTCGACACCATCCGCCAGGTCGCGCGGCAGAGCTGACTAGAAACCGTAGAGCCGCGCCGGGTTGGCCACCAGGATCGCTTCCCGCGTCGCGTCATCAGGCACGACGGTCGCGAGCCAGTCGAGGATCATCGCCTCATCAGGCTTCGGATGCGGCGCGTTGGGATGCGGCCAGTTGCTGCCCCAGACGACGCGGTCCGGCGCCGCGCGGATCAATGCGCGGGCGATGGCCGAGGTGTCCGCATAATCCGGCGGCCCGCTGCGCGAGACACCATAGGGCGAGGACGCCTTCACCCAGACGCGACCGGTCTGCAGCAGGTCCAGCAATGCACGCACCGCGGGTGCATCCGGCGTCACGGGGTCGTGGAACCGCCCGATGTGGTCAATCACGACGGGGCAGGCGAGGGAACGGATCAGCGCCGCGCGGTCCGGCAACCGGCCGCCATCGAATTGCATCTGGATATGCCAGCCGAGCGGCGCGACACGCTCCGCCAGCGCCGCCAGGTCGGGCCAGTCCACGGGGCCCGGATGGTCCAGCAGCACGGCGCGCGCAGCGCGGGCGCCGGCGTCGTGCAGACGCCTGAGCTCGGGGTCCGGCGTCCCCGGCGTGACCACGACCACCGCGCGCGCATCCCCCAGCGCGGCCACCGCATCCAGCGTGGCCGTGTTGTCCGCGCCGTAGGCGGAAGGCTGCACCACCACCGTCCGCGTCAGACCGAGCCGCGCCTTCACCGCGCGATAGGCCGCGAGGTCCGACGCGAAAGGCACGGGCGACGGATTGGTCGACGCCACGGGATACCGTTCCGGCGGGCCATAGATGTGCATGTGGCAGTCGGTCGCGCCAGGCGGCACGGCGTGCTGGGGCGTGTTCCTCATGGACCCAGCAGAACGCGCCTGTCCGGTGCTGTCCAGTTGACGCGGAGCCGGAAGGAGAGAACATCTCTCCTCGGACGACGGAGGACGCGATGGCAACGGACAGCATCGACGCGGCGATGGGCTTTGCCCCGGACCATGACAGCCCGGTGCCCTACATGGAGCGCACGCGGAACTACTACAAAGCCATCGGCTACGATCCGTACCGCTGGGCGCACTACATCGACGTGCCCTTCACGCCGCTCAGGAAGACGCTGTCGCAGGTGCGGCTCGGGCTGATCACGACAGCCGCGCCCTACCAACCGGACAAGGGCGACCAGGGGCCGGGCGCCCCCTACAATTCCTCGGCCAAATTCTACGAACCCTATTCGCGCAGCACGGCCGAGGAGCACGACCTCCGCATCTCCCACATCGGCTACGACCGCAAGCACACGACGGCGACGGACAGCAACAGCTGGTTCCCGCTGCCCGCACTGCGCCGCGCCGTCGCCGCGGGGCGCATCGGGGAGCTCGCGCCGCGCTTCCATGGCGCGCCCACCAACCGCAGCCATCGCCACACCGTCGTCACCGACCTGCCGGAGATGCTGAAGCTGGTGCAGGACGACGCGGTGGATGCGGTGCTGCTGGTGCCGAACTGCCCGGTCTGCCACCAGACCTGCTCGCTCACCGCGCGCTATCTGGAACAGCATGGCATCCCGACGGTCATCTCCGGCTGCGCCAAGGACATCGTGGAGCACTGCGGCGTGCCGCGCTTCCTGTTCAATGATTTCCCGCTCGGCAACAGCGCGGGCAAGCCGCATGACGTGGCGAGCCAGGACCGGACGCTGGAGATGGCGCTGCAACTGCTGGAAAGCGCCACCGGCCCGCGTACGACGATGCAGTCGCCGATCCGCTGGGACGAGAATGGCCGCTGGAAGATGGACTACTACAACCTCGAGCAGATCGGCGAAGCCGAGTTGACGCGCCGGCGCGACGAGTTCAACAGGCAGAAGGAAATCGCCCGCCAGTTGCGCGAGAAGGTCGCCTGACCGATGGCCGAGGTGCGACCCTTCGAGGGCGTTAGGATTCTCGACTTCACGCAGGTGCTGGCCGGTCCCTTCGCCAGCTACCAGCTCGCGCTGCTCGGCGCGGATGTGATCAAGGTGGAGCGGCGGGAAGGCGAGGATGCGCGCCGCAACCCGCTCTCCCGCGAATGGGCCGCGCGCGGCGCGGCGCCGTCCTGGATGGCGGTGAACAACAACAAGCGCAGCCTGACGCTGGACCTGCAGAAGCCCGAGGCCGTCGCCATCATCAAGAAGCTGGCCGAAGAGGCCGATGTGGTGATGGAGAATTTCCGGCCTGGGGTCATGGACCGGCTCGGCATCGGCTATGAGGCACTCTCGGGAATCAATCCGCGACTGATCTATGCGAGCGTCTCGGGCTTCGGCCACACCGGACCGGACAGCGGGGAAGCCGGCTATGACGGCCGCATCCAGGCGATGTCCGGCATCATGGCCATGACCGGCCATCCCGGGCAGGACCCGCTCCGCGCAGGCTTCGCCATCTGCGACATCCTGTCGGGCATGACGGCGGCCTATGGCGTGTCCTCGGCATTGTTCCAGCGCACGCATACCGGGCGCGGGCAGAAGGTCGATGTGTCCATGCTGGATTCGACGCTCGCCTTCCTCGGCGGCCAGGTCGCGGACTGGACGGTGGGTGGACACCAGCAGAAGCAGTACGGCAACCAAGCGGTCAGCCGCCGCGCAACCGCCAACCTGTTCAAGGCGAAGGGCGGGCATCTGCTGCTCGCCGTGAACAACGACAGGCAATACGCGGCGCTGGTGAAGACGCTCGGCATCGCCGAGCAGGTCGCGGCCGATCCACGCTTCGCCGACTGGTTCCTGCGGCTCGAGAACACCGAGGCGCTGCGCCAGGTGATCGAAGCCGCGCTCGCGACCGACACGGCGGCGAACTGGGAAGAGAAGCTGAACGCCGCCGGCGCCCCCTGCGCCCGCATCTGGCGCGTGGACGAGGTGATCGAGCACCGCCAGGTGAAGGCCCGCGGAAAGATTCAGACGCTGGAGACCGCCTGGGGCCCGCTGCGCTTCGCCACCAACGGCTTTGTTCTCGCCCATGGCGATGCGCGGCTGGAACGCCCGGCGCCGGCGATCGGCGCGCATACCGACGAGATCCTGCGCGCCGCCGGCTTCGGACAAGCAGAAATCGCCGCGCTGCGCGGGAACCAGGTGATCTAACCTGCGGAGATATTGTTCTCGCGGATCACCCGGCCCCAGCGGTCCCAGTCGCCGTTGACCACGGCGGCGAAGCGGGACGGGGGGCCGCCCACGGGCTCGGCACCGAAGCTGCGCGTGCGTTCGGCGACATCGGGCAGCTTCAGCACGGCATCCACTTCCTGCGCCATGCGGTTCGCGATGGGATCGGGCAGGCCGCGCGGTGCGAAGAAGCCGCCCCAGAAGGCGACGTCGTGGCCGGGCACCGTCTCGGCGATGGCGGGAATGTTGGGATAGCTCGGGGACCGCTGCGCAGTGGTCACCGCGATGGCCCGCAGCGCGCCGGAATCGAGCTGCGCGCGCGGCGTGAACAACCCGTCATGCGCCACGTCCACTTCACCGCGCACCAGGGCGGTGATGGAGGGCTGGTTGCCGTTGTAGGGCACCGGTGTGAACTCCACCCCCGCCTGCCGCGCCAGCAGGATCAGCGCGAGATGGTTCACCGCGCCGGTGCCGGGATTGGAGACGGTCAGCCGCCCCTGCCTCCGGCGTGCGATGTCCAGGAACTCCGCCATCGTTCGCGCCGGGAAATCGGGGCGGCAGATCAGCGCGAGCGGTGCTGACTGCGCCATCACGACGGGAACCAGCGCCTCGGTCGGGTTGATCGTGGTCGTGCGGTTCACCAGCACGGCGAGCATGGTGGAGGGCGATGTGTAGAAAAAGGTCGTCCCGTCGGGCACCGAGCGCGCGACATTCTCGAGCGCGACCAGCGTGCTGGCGCCGGGCCGGTTCTCGACGATGAAGTTTCCGCCGGAGATCCGTTCCTGCAGCTTGCCCGCGATCAGCCGCGCCATGATGTCGTTCGCGCCGCCGGGCGCGAAGCCGACGACGATGCGCACCTGGCGCGCGGGCCAGTCCTGGGCATGGGCCAGGCCCGGGAGCGCGAGCGGCGCGATCAGCGCGGCGCGGCGGCTGATGGCTGGGGTCATGCGGACGTCCTCCCGGTCGCGATTGGCAGGCAGATTACCGCACGCTGGAAAGCCGTGGCTATCCGTTGCGCTGCCCGACCGGCAACCCGGCCGCGCGGATGATGCGGCCGCGGGCCGCATGCTGCTCGCGCACGGGCCGCGCAAAGGGCGGGGCGCGGGCGGGGGGCTGGTGAAGCCATCGCGGTGGCGCGCTCACGCATGTCCGGTCGCTCCTGGATTCGCGCCGCATAGCTAGGGCATCCGGCGCGATCCTCCTCCGTGCCGCATGCAGGGCTCGACCATTTTTCTCTTCCCATTTGTCGCGCGGATTCCTATCAGGCGCGTCCCCAGCCCATCTCGCGAGCATGTCCATGTCTGTCATCAGCGCCACACCCCCGGCAACGCCGGCGGGCGATGTCGTTCCCTTCAAGGCCTCCAAGCCCCGCGCCGAGCGCATCCAGGCCGGCGACGTCGTCCTCTACCCCGCGCGTGGCGTCTGCACGGTGCGCGAGATCGCGACCACCTGGGTCGATGGCGATCCCTTCGAGGTCTATGTCCTGGTGCAGGAAGGCAGCGGCGGCACGCTGATGGTGCCCATGGGCAAGGCCATGGCGAACGGCCTGCGCCGGGTGCCAGCCGGCAAGGAGCTCGACGGGGCGCTCGAGGTGCTGAAGGGCCGCGCGCGCATCGGCCGCGGCGTCTGGGCGCGTCGCGCCAAGGAGTTCGAGGAGAAGATCAAGTCCGGCGACCCGGCGCTGCTCGCCGAGGTGGTGCGCGATCTCCACGGCAAGGCCGGCCAGCCCGAGCAGTCCTACAGCGAGCGCATGATCTACGAGACCGCGCTGGAGCGGCTGACCTCCGTCGTCGCGGCCGGCAGGCAGGTGGGCCGCGACGTCGCGACCGCCATGCTGCTGGACGCGCTGGGGCCGACGAAGAAGGCGGCCTAGCCGAGACCGCCATTGGGTTCCGCGCGCATCTCGCGGAAGACGGTCTTGGCGACGATCAGCGCCTCGCGCACCGGCGGCACGCCGATATAGCCGCCGGCATGGAGCAGCGCCTCGCCCAGCTCATCCTCGCTCCAGCCAAGCCGGCGGGCCATGCGCAGATGGATGGCGAGTTCCGGCCAGGCGTGGGTCGCGGTGTCGGTGATCACGCAGATCAGCGCGCGCGTCTTCGTGTCGAGACCCGGTCGCGTCCAGAGCTGGGCGAAGACCGCCTCGCGCGCATAGTCGCCGAACTTCTCCATGATGGGGTCGTCATAAACCGCCTGGTTCATGCGGCCTGTCGCGGCCTCGCCGATCAGCTGGCGGCGGACGGCATCGCCCTTTTCCCAGAGTTCGCTCTTCGCCATGTCTCGTGCCTCCCGACGGGTGATGGGCGAGGCTAGACGAGGCATGATGGCGGCGCCATGACCCCGTTGCCCGATCTCTCCGTTCGCCAATTGCTCGCCGTGCTGACCGTGGCGGAGCAGGGCAGCTTCGTCGCAGCCGCGGCGGTGCTGAAGATGTCCCAACCCGCGCTGACGCGCGTGGTGCGGCGGGTGGAGGACGTGCTGGGCGCCGCACTGTTCGAACGCACGACACGGCGCGTGCGGCTGACGCAATCCGGGCGCGACTTCCTGCCGGTGGCGGAGCGTCTGCTGAACGAACTCCGCATCGCGGCGCGCGGGCTGCGCGAGAACGCCGGGGAAGCGCGCGGGCGCGTGACGCTGGCCTGCATCATGTCGGTGGTGACCGGCCCGCTGCCGGCGATCCTGGCGGCCTGGACCGCCGCGCGGCCGGGCGTGGAGGTGGTGCTGCGCGAGGGCGTGCACGGCACGGTGCTGCAGGAGGTGCGCGCGGGGGCAGCGGATTTCGGGCTCACCTATGTGGACGACCTGCCCGAGGACATGGCCGCGCAGCCGCTCGGGCGCGAACGATTCGTGCTCGTCGCGCCACCCGGTCACCGGCTGGCGCAGCGGGAAGGCGCGGTGGCGCTGCGCGAGGTGGCGGGCGAACGGCTGGTCTCCTTCCCACCGGACTCGCGCACGCGCCGCATCATCGATGCCGCAGCGGCAAAGGGCGGGCTGGCGCTGCGGCACGCCATCACGGTCGGCCAATTCGCGACCATGCTTCGGCTGGTGCGGGCGGGCGCGGGGCTCGCCATCGTGCCGGGCAGCGCGGTGGCCGGACCGGGCGGCGAAGGCCTTTTCGTCGTACCGCTGGCGCGGCCGGGGCTGACGCGGCGGATCGGGTTGGTGACGGCCAAGGGGCGCGCACCGGGGCAAGTGGCCGCGGGCTTGCTGGCAGCGTTGCGGGATGGCTGGCCGGGCAGCGCGATCAATGCATAAACTGGAATAATTTCTGGTAATGCATCGCTCTTGGCATGGATGGCCGCGCGGCCCATCCTGGCCGGGACAGTTGGGAGAAGCGCGCATGTCCGACATCCAGGACATCACCGGCCACCACGCCGTGGCGCCAGGCACGGATCTGGTGGAGTACTATTTCGAGCGCGGCTGGACCGACGGCCTGCCCGTGGTGCCGCCGACACCGGACAAGGTCGCGGCCTTCGTCGATGCGCTGGGCGGCGATCCGGATGTCGTGGAAGGCAAGGTCGCGCCGCGCTGGGGCCTGCTGACGCGGGAGGTCCTCGCGATCAACGCCGTCATGGCGGGCTGCCTGCCGCTCTACGCCAACGTGCTGCGGGCCGCGATGACCGCGCTGATGGATCAGGCCTTCAATCTGAACGGCGTGCAGGCGACCACGCACATGGCAGCACCCCTGGTCATCGTGAACGGGCCGGAGGCGCGGCGCATCGGCATGAACGGCGGCGCCTCCGCCTTCGGGCCGGGCAACCGCGCCAATGCGACGATCGGGCGCGCGATCCGGCTGATGATGCTGAATGTGGGCGGCGCGCACCCACCCGACCTCGACAAATGCACGCTCGGTAATCCCGCGAAGTATTCGTACGCGATCTGCGAGAACGAGGCCGACAGCCCCTTCGCGCCCTATCACGTCGAGCATGGCTTCAAGCCCGAGGACAGCACCGTCTTCGCCATGGCTGCGGAAGCGCCGCACAGCGTCACCGACCACCAGTGCAACGACCCCGAGGGGATCCTGGACACTATCTGCTCGGCGATGAGCACCATCGCGACGAACAACGCCGTGCTGTCAGGGCATTGTGCGGTCGCGCTGGGGCTGGAGCATGCGCGCGACATCGCAAGGGCCGGCTGGACCCGCAGCGACATCCGGCACTACCTCTGGATGCATAGCGGCAACGCCTTCCGCCTCATCACGCGCGACCACCGCTACGGCAAGGTGTACAACCGCAACCTGCCGAAGTGGTACAAGCGCGATCCTGACAGCCGCATCCCCATCGTGCCGAGCCCGGACAACATTCATCTGTTCGTCGTCGGCGGCGATGCCGGGCGCTTTTCTGCGTTCATCCCCGGCTGGGGGCACATGAACACGCCGGTGACCAAGCCGGTCTTCGCCGACACCGCGCTGCCGGAAGGCCCGGACTGCGCCGGCGGCGTCTGCGCGATCTGAGGAGGGAAGCATGCTGCAAAAAGTTTCCGACGCGACCGCCTTCGTCTTCGACCCGCGGGGGCGGCTGGAGAGCGCCGACACGCCGATCGCGACACGCCGCGCGAGCCTGAACGGCCTGCGCCTCGGCGTGCTCGACAACAGCAAGTGGAACGCCAACAAGCTGCTGCGCGGCAGCGTCGCGGCGCTGAGCGCCACGCATGATTTCGCCGCGGTGAACTACTACGTGAAGCACAGCTTCTCGAAGGACGCGGCGCCGGAACTCATCGCGCAGATCGCGGCCGAGTGCGACATCGTGCTGACGGCGATCGGCGATTGCGGATCCTGTTGTTCCTGCTGCGTGCGCGACAGCATCGCGCTGGAACGGCTGGGGCTGGCCGCGGCCTGCATCATCACGACCGAATTCCTGACCGAGACGAAGCTGACGCGCGCCGCGCTTGGGATGCCGGGGCTGCGCCCTGTCGTGATCACGCATCCCGTCAGTTCCATCACGTCGGAGGAAGTGGCTGCGCGCGTGAAGCAGATCGAGACCCAGGCCGTCGCCGTCTGGGCCGGCGCCTGACCGATTTGACGCGGCCGCCCCGTTCCGGGTGCAATCGCCCTGCATGGGCGATGACGCCCGGCAGGGAGGCTCAGCCATGATGTTCTACGATTCCGTCGGCCCCAATCCGCGTGTCGTGCGCATGTTCATGGCCGAGCGCGGCATCGAACTGCCGAAGACGACCATCGACCTGCGCGGCGGCGAGAACCGCCAGCCGCCCTATCTGGCGAAGAATCCGGCGGGGCAGATGCCGTGCCTGGAACTCGACGATGGCGGCGTCATCGCCGAGATCACCGTCATCTGCGAATACCTGGACGAGGTCTCTCCCGGCGCCTCGCTGATCGGCAGCACGGCGCGCGAACGCGCGGAGGCGCGCATGTGGACGCGGCGCATCGACCTCAACATCTGCGAACCCATGGCCAATGGCTTCCGCTTCTCCGAAGGTCTGAAGCTGTTCGAGAACCGCATCCGCTGCATCCCCTCGGCCGCCGAGGGGCTGAAGAAGATCGCGCAGGACAAGATCGAGTGGCTGGACGGGCAGATGGACGGAAAGCCCTTCGTTGCCGGCGACAAGCTGACCCTCGCCGACATCCTGCTCTTCTGCTTCCTGGATTTCGGCGCCAAGGTCGGCCAGCCGCTCAATCCGGTGAACAAGAATATCGTCGCGCATCACGCGATGATGGCGGCGCGGCCGAGCGCGGCGGCCTAGGCAAGCCGCTGCACCTCGGCGGCCAGGTCCAGCCCCTGCGGCCGCTTGCCCTGCTCGATCTCCGCGATGCGGTCGAGCAGGCAGTCCACCAGCGGCATGGCGATGCCGCGGCGCTTCGCGATGGCGCGCACGGGCGCCATCTGCGCGGTGATGTCAGTCGGCCGCTTCCGCACGGCGAGATCGCGCCAGTAGCCGCTGTGCTTCTTGGCCGAGCGCATCTTGAAGGCCCGGTTGGCCTCGATCGAGGCATCCATCGCCGCGATGTCGCCGCTGAGGAAGGCCGCGGGATCGAAGCCCTGGAAGCCGACCGGCCGCGCGCCGTCGGCCGCCGCCACCTTCAGCACCTCGCCGATCACGCCGCGCAGCGCCGGGCGGTGGGCGGGGTCGGCCATCAGATCCTCCATGCGCTCATTCGTCAGCGCGGTGTAGGCGAGCAGCGCGGCATAGGCCGACTTGCCCCAGAGGTACCCAAAGATGTCGTCGGTGATCTCGCAGTCGCTCTCGAAGTCGCGGATCATGGCGTGCAGCGCCGTCAGGCGCAGCGTCGTGCGGCCGTCGAGCTCGCCGAGGCGCAGCGGGCTGCGCGCGCCATAGGTGATGCGCCCGGGTTCCAGGTAGTCGGCGGAGAAGTTCACGAAGGCGCCGATGGTGCGCCCGCGGCCGGCGATGCCCGCGATGGTGAGTTCGTTCAGCCCGTTCTGGAAGGAGACGACGGCGCCATCCTCGGTCAGATGCGGCAGCAGCGCGCGCGTCGCCTCTTCCGTGTGATAGCTTTTCACCGCGAGGATGATGAGCTTGTGCCGCCCTGTCATGCCGTCAGGCGTGACGGAGGGGATGGGCGGCGAGGTGAACGCCGCGATCGGTCCCTCTATCGCCAGCCCGTGTTGGGCGACGCGCCTCACATGCTCCTCGACCACATCCACGAACAGCACGGGATGGCCCGCGCGCGCGAGGAAGGCGCCGACCGTGCCGCCGATCGCGCCCGCGCCCCAGATCACCACAGGGTCTGCCATCTCTCGTCCCTCTTCCTATTCCGCCGTCATGCCGATGGCTCGCACCGCTTCCGTCAGGCGCGCGACTTCCGATCGCACGAACGCCTCGAACTGCGCCGGCGTCATGTTCCCAGGCACCGCGCCGACCGCGGCCATGGCGCTGCGCAGTTCCGCGTCCTGCAGCACGGCCCGCGTGTTGGCGGCAAGCCAGCCCACGATCGCATCCGGCGTGCGCGCCGGCGCGAACAGCCCTGACCAGACCAGCGAGACCAGGTCCGGGTGGCCAAGCTCCGCCAATGTCGGCACGTCGGGCAGCAGCGCCGCGCGCTCATGCGCGCCGACGGCGATGGCGCGCAGCCGGCCCTCCGCCACGGCCTGCGCGGCGAGCTCGATATTCGTCACATTGGCCTGCACATGACCCGCGACCGTGTCGTTGAAGGCCGGTCCCGCACCGCGATAGGGCACGCCGACGATGTCGAGGCCGAGCTTGCGCTTCAGCATCTCCATGACCAGCCGGTTCAGCGTGCCGGGCCCGGGCGAACCGTAGCTGTAGCGGCCCGGATTGGCGCGGATCAGCGCCACGAATTCAGAAAAATTCCGCGCGGGCAGGGATGGATGCACCACCAGAACGCCGGGCGCGGTCGCCAGCAGCGCGATGTGGCGGAAATCGGCGACGGGATCGTAGGGCAGGCTCGCGCCGAACAGGCCGGGATTCACGCCATGGCTCGCCACGGTGCCGACCATGATGGTCGTGCCGTCGGGCACCGACCGCGCGACGTGGCTGGTGCCGACATTGCCGGCGCCGCCGACGCGGTTCTCCACCACGAAGCGCCCGGGATAGAGACGATTCAGCCGGTCGGCGAGGAAGCGCGCCATCACGTCCGGCTGCCCGCCCGGCGGATAGGGCACGATGATCGTCACGGTGCGCGAGGGGTAGTCCTGCGCCCGCAGGATGCGCGGCGCGAGCAGCGCCGCCGCGCCTGCCGCCAGTGTGGTCCGCCGTGTGGGAAGAAGGGTCATCGTCACCGTTCCGCGCCGGATACGCGCACTGTGCGACGGCGGCAGCTGACCGGCAACCAGGTGCGGCCGCTTGAATCGCGGGCAGGCCGATGCTCTACCGAAGGCAGACGCAGGACATGGAGGATGGCGTGGCAGGGGCACTCGACGGCAAGGTCGCGCTGGTGACGGGCGCGGGCAGGAACATCGGCCGCGCCATCGCGCTGGCGCTGGCTAAGGACGGCGCCGCCATCGTGGTGAACGGCCGGTCGGACCAGGCGGCGGTGGATGCCGTGGCGGCAGAGATCGTGGCATCAGGCGGGCACGCCATCGGCGTGTTGGCGGACGTGTCCGATGCCGCGGCGGTCAAGGCAATGGTCGAGCGAGCCAGCGCCACGTTCGGCGGCATCGACATTGCCGTGTCGAATGCCGGGCTGCGGCGGCAGACGAAATTCCTCGACATGTCACTGGGCGAATGGCGGGAGATTCTGTCCGTCGCGCTGGATGGTGCCTTCATCGTCGCGCAGGCTGTGCTGCCTTCGATGATCGCGCGCGGTGGTGGCGCGCTGGTGGGGCTGTCGGGGATCTCCACCCATATCGGCACGCCGAACCGCGCACATGTCTCGGCCTCCAAATCCGGGCTGGAGGGACTGATGCGTGCCATCGCCATCGAATTCGCCGAGCACAACATCCGCGCGAATTGCGTGGCACCCGGCGCGGTGGACACGGTGCGCGGCGCCTCCGCCGGCGCCATGCCGAGCCGGCTGCGCGACAGCGTCGCGCCGCTCGGCCGCAAAGCGAGCGTCGACGAGATCGCCGCTGTCGTGCGCATGCTGGCGGGGCCGGAAGGCGGCTACATCACCGGCCAGACCATCCATGTGAACGGCGGTGTTTTCCTGACGTAGGTTTTGCGCGCGACCGCCCCACCAGCCCGCGCGCCTAGTTCGCGAGGAGAAACGGCGCGCTGGAATTCTCGCAGACAGCGCGCAGCCGCGCGATCAGCGCCTCCGGCACGGGGATACCCTCGCGCAACCGCTGCTCGCGGGATGCCGCCTCGGGATCGCCCGGCACCAGCACAGGCTTCGCGGGGTCGGCGGGCGGCGTCGCGTGCATCACGTCGATGGCGTCGTCCAGGTCGGCCTCGAACTCGCCCTCCTCGCGGAAGGCCTTCGGGTCCAGCGCCATGAAGAAGTGGCCCAGGTTGTCCGGATCTTCCGGCTTCTGCGTCCTCACGCGGATCGGCGAGAAGGAGGCGCCGGACAGCACGCCGCCGAGCACATGCACCATCAGGCCGAGGCCGTAGCCCTTGTGGCTGCCCATGTCCGGCGTGCCGCCCACCGGCGTCAGCCCGCCCATCGGCTGCTTCTTGATCACATCCCAGGCCACCGCCGCATCGGTGACAGGCGTGCCCTCCCCGTCCAGCACCCAGCCGCCAGGCAGCGTCTTTCCGTTGAGGTCGTAGACCTTCACCTTGTTTACCGCGACGGTGCTCGTCGCCATGTCCAGGCGAAAGGCGCGGTTACGCTTCGCCGGTGCGGCAAAGGCGATCGGGTTGGTGCCGAGCACCGGCACGGCACCGCGCGTCGGCACCACGCTGACGGTGCGCGTCGCGCTGGTGACCAGGCCGATCAGCCCTTGCTGCGGCGCCATCGACGCGTAGTACCCCGCCGCGCCGAAGTGGTGGGAGTTCCGCACCGCCACCACGCCAACACCGGTGACCTTGGCCTTCGCGATCGCGAGTTCCATACTGAAGACGGATGCCGGATGGCCGAGCCCTGCATCGGCATCCACCAGCGCCGTCACCGGGCTTTCGCGCACGATGCGCGGCTTCGCGTGCAGGTTCAGCTTTCCCTTCCGGCGGCTCTCATCATAGTCCATCAGCATCGAGATGCCGTGGCTGTCCACGCCGGCCAGGTCGGTTTCCAGCATCACCTCGGCGGTGGTGCGCACGATCGCCGGGTCCATACCCCAGGAAGAGAGGACGGCGATGATCTGCGCGCGGCAGGTCTCGGCGGAAATGAGCGGCACGGGGGGATTCCTTCGTCCTGGACGTGCGCGCAATCTAGGGGCGGGTGGCGTGGCACGGAAGGCTGGTGCAGTCTTTTGCCTGCGCCGCCCGGGACCCCTGCCATGCTCCGTCGCCGCCTGCTTGCCGCACCGCTGCTCGCCGCACCCTGCGCCGCGCGCGCGCAATCGCCCTTCGCCGACCGGCCGATCCGCATGATCGTGGCCGTCGCCGTGGCCGGCGCTGCGGACATCGTCGGGCGCATCATGGCCGATGCGATGGCGCCGCTGCTCGGCCGCACCATCGTGGTGGAGAACATCGCCGGCGCCGGCAGCACGCTGGCCGCCAACGCCTTTCACCGCGCGCCGGCGGATGGGCACACGCTCTATGTCGGCACCAACAACCATGCGCTGATGAAGGCCGTCTATCCGCAGTTCGCCTATGATCCGGCGGCCGACTTCACGCCGGTCGCGCTGGTCTCGCGCCAGCCTTTCGTGCTCGCCGTGAACCCGAACGTGCCGGCGCGGACGGTACCCGAACTCATCGCCTGGCTGCGCCAACGCGGCGCCGCGGCTAATCTCGGTGCGGCCAATCCGGGCGCCAACAACTACATGGCCGCCGAACTGTTCCGGCTGCGCGCGGGCGTGGACTTCACCATCGTGCCGTATCGCGCCGCCGCGGCCTCGGTGCAGGATCTGGTCGCCGGCCGGCTGGATCTCACGATCGACAGCCCGACACTCCTGCTGCCGCTGATCCGCGATGGCCAGGTGCGTGGCCTTGCCGTGACGACAGCGACCGCCTCTCCGCTGCTGCCCGGGCTGCCGGGCCTGCAGGAAGCGGGCGTGCCGGACTACGACAACGCCATCTGGACGATGCTCTTTGTGCGGCCTGGCACACCCCATGCGACGCTAACGGCCCTGCGCAGCGCGGCGGTACGTGCGCTGGCCGATCCGGCGGTGCGCCAACGCCTCGCAGCCTCGGGTTTCGAGACCTGGCCGGACGGCTCGCCCGCGGCGGCCGAGGCGCTGCTACGAGCAGAAATCGCGCGCTGGACGCCGATCGTCGCGCGCATGAACCTCAATCCGGGCTGAGGGGGCTTGCGACGTGGGTGAGCAGATCGAGAAGCTGGCGCGGTTCATCGCCCGCACGGGCTGGGACGACATGCCGGAGACCGTGCACCGGCGCGCGAAGCTCGTGCTGCTGGACACGATCGGCGTGACGCTTGCCGGCGCCGTCCGGCCCGAGGTGATCGGCCTGCGCCAAAGCCTGCTGGCCGGCGCCGGCGGCGGCGCGACGATCCTCGCCCCAGGCCTGCCTTCGGCCGACATCCGTACCGCGGCGCTGCTGAACGGCATCGCCGCGCGATCCGTCGAGCTCTGCGAGGGCTCCCGCGGCCTGCAGCCTTCGCCGCACATCCTGCCCGGTGTCCTGGCGATCGCCGAGCAGCACGGCCTCGGCGGCGCCGCGATGCTGGGTGCCTTCGTACTGGGCTACGACGTGGCGGGGCGGCTGAACCGCGGCTACACGCCGCGCGCCTACTCGCATCCCAACGGGCAGATCTCGCTGCTCGGCGCGGCGGCGGCGGGCGCGCGGCTGCGTGGTCTCGACGGCGCGGGCGTCAGCCTGGCCATGCGCATCGCGACCAGCATGCTGATGACTCCGAGCTACAACAACACGGTCGCCGGCGGCACCACGCTGAACCTGCCGGCCGGCATGGGCGCGGTCGCGGCGACGCTGGCGCCGGAGATGGCCGCGGCAGGCTATGCGGCGCAGGCGGATGCGATCGAGGAAGCACTCGGCGTCATGGTCGGCGGCGGCTTCGATCCCACGAAGATGCCCGATGACATGGGCCAGCGCTGGGAGATTCTTGACAATTATTTCCGCTTCTACGCCTGCTGCAACCCGATCCACGCCGCGCTCGACAGCCTGGCCGAGACGCTCGCCGCGCTGAAGCCCAGGCCGGAGGATATCGCGCGCATCGAGGTCGAGACCTTCGCCTTCGCCTCCGTCATGCGGAATCCGGCGCCGCCCAACTATTTCGCCTCGAAATACTCCCTGCCCCATGCGGCGGCGGTGCTCGTCATGCGCGGCGGGCTGCGCTTCGCCGACATCGACGACAGCGCGCTCGCCGACCCGGTGATCGCCTCCCTGCGCCCGCTCGTGCACATCGTGGAGGACCCGGCCATGACCGCGCGCAGCACGCCGACGCTCCGCCCGGCCAAGGTGACGCTCCGGCTGAAGGACGGCCGCAGCGCGACGGCGGCGCGCGAGAATTCCATCCGCGACACGCTGCTGGCGGACCCGGAGCCGCAGGTGCGCACGAAGTTCCGGGAGATGTGCGCGGGCCATCTGACGCCCGCGGGGATGGATGCGGTGGAAGCCGCGGTCGATCGCTGCGAGACCTGGCGCACCATGGCGGTGCTGACCGATCTTTTGCGGCAGCACGCCGCCTGATCAGGCCAGGCCGTCGGCGGCCGGCACGCGCACGACGAAGCGCGCGCCGAGCACCTTGCCATCCAGGTCGCGCCGGTTCTCCGCGCTGATGCGGCCGCGATGGCCTTCCACGATCTGGCGGCAGATCGAAAGCCCCAGGCCCGAATGCTGCCCGAAGCGCTCGCCGCTCGGCCGCTCGGAATAGAACCGCTCAAAGATGCTTTCGATCTTCTGCTCGGGGATCCCCGGGCCTTCGTCCTCGACGGAAATCTCCACCAGCGCCCCGGTCGGGCGGCCCCGCACGGTGACGGTGCCGGATTTCGGGCTGAAGGAGAGCGCATTGCCAATCAGGTTGCGGAAGACCTGCACCAGCCGCCCTTCCACCCCGCGCACCACCAACCCGTCTGCCGGCGCGTCGAGTTCGATGCGCGGCCCATCCTCCTCGCGCGTCGAATTGTGCAACTCGGCCAGCGTGGCGAGGATCGGCGCCACGTCCACGGGCGAGAGCACGGTGCGCGACATCTCGGCATCGACGCGGGAGCTGTCGGAGATATCGGCGATCAGGCGGTCCATGCGGACTGCGTCCTCGGCGATGATGCCGAGCAGGCGGTTGCGCTGCTCGGGCAGCTCGATGCGGCGCAGCGTCTCGATCGCGCTCCGCACGCTGGTGAGCGGATTGCGGAGCTCATGCGCCACATCCGCCGCGAAGCGTTCATTGGCGTCGATGCGGGCCCAGAGCGCGTTGGCGGAGTTCTGCAGGTCGCGCGCCAGCACGCCGATCTCGTCGTCGCGCCGCATCAGCGGGTCGGGCACGGAATCCTTCCGTCCCTCGCCTTCGCGCATCCGCACCGCCGCGCCGGCCAGTTGCAGCATCGGCGTCGCGATGGTGCGCGCGAGATAGAAGGAGAGCGCCACGGTCAGCACCAGCGCGATGGCGAACAGGCCGAGGACCGACATGCGGATCTCGAACAGCCGCTGATCCACCTCGCGCGCCTCGCGCGTCAGCAGCACGATGCCGACCGTCTGGTTGCCGCGCCGCGCGGGCTCGGCCACGCTGACCAGCAGCCGGCCATCGGCGGTGCGACGGATATAGGGACGCACCCCGCCTTCCAGCGCGATGCGCAGCTCCTCCCGACGGTCGGGGCCGAGATCGGGCTGCCAGTCGAAGGAGGGCGCGTCGGGCGCCATGTCCACCACCACGTCGGGCGGCCCGCCGCCGCTGCGGAGCGAGCGCGGCAGAAGCCCGACCAGCCGGTCGTAGAGACCGCCCACCGTCTCGGTCACGAGGCCGCGAGGTTCGGGCGGCGGCAGGGGCTCGGTCACGATCGCGCCGCCCGAGCCCTCGCGCACGCGGCTGTCCGCCACCAGCAGCCCGGTGGTGTCGAACACCTTGGCCTGCGTGTTCGGCGAGGGTTCGACCAGGCGCCGCAGCAGCGGCCGGGTGAGCTCGGGCGAGAGCGTCGCGCGGTCGTTCTGGATGCGCACGCCCGCTTCCGCGATACCGCCGGCATAGATGCGCGCCTGGGTGCGCAGCCCCTCGACCTCGGCCGCCAGCAGCCCGTTCTGATACTGGTCGAGGTAGAGCAGCGAGGCGGCGAGCAGCGCCGGGGCGACGGCGTTCAACAGCAGGATGCGCCGCAGCATGGGCGAGAAGCGGCGTCGCTTCTCGGTCACCGGCGGCGTCGCGGTCTCAGCCTTGTCGGGTGGAACGCCGACGTCGGGCATGGGGCGCCTTCAGCCTGTCTCAGGCTTCCTTGTAGCGGTAGCCGATGCCGTAGAGGGTCTCGATCTGCGCGAAATTGTCGTCCACCTGGCGGAATTTCTTGCGGATGCGCTTCACGTGGCTGTCGATGGTGCGGTCATCGACATAGATATTCTCGCCATAGGCCGCGTCGATCAGCTGGTCGCGGTTCTTCACCATGCCCGGGCGCACGGCCAGCGCCTTGACCAGCAGGAACTCGGTCACCGTCAGCTGGATGTCCTGCCCCTTCCAGGTGCAGGTGTGCTTGGTCTCGTCCAGCACCAGGTCGCCGCGCGTGACGACGCCGCCGGGCGGCGCGCCCGATCCTTCGGCCCGGCTCGCCTCGTTCCGGCGCAGCAGGGCGCGGATGCGCTCCAGCAGCAGGCGCTGGCTGAAGGGCTTGGTGATGTAGTCGTCGGCGCCGAGGCGGAGCCCCATCAGCTCGTCCACCTCCTCGTTCTTCGAGGTGAGGAAGATCACCGGCATCGCGCTGCGCTGACGCAGGCGCTGGAGCAGTTCCATCCCATCCATGCGCGGCATCTTGATGTCGAGCACGGCAAGGTCGGCAGGGCGGGCCATCAGGCCCTGCAGCGCGCTTTCGCCGTCGGTGAAGGTGCGCACGGTGTAGCCTTCCTGCTCCAGCGTCATCTGCACGCTGGCCAGGATGTTGCGGTCGTCGTCCACGAGGGCGATGGTCTGCGGCATGGTTCCGATCCAGGGAATCGAGGCGGCGTCTCCGAAGGATAGGCCGTTTCGGCCTTCTTCCCCCGGAATTGTGGCGCAAGACAGGCCGGAGGCGATATGGCAGCGCAAGAACAGATTGACGAGGCCCGGACCCTGATCCGCGGCGCCCGCGCGGCGACGCTGGCGACCCAGCTGGACGGGCAGCCCTTCGCGGCGCTGGTGACGCCGGCCACGGCGCCTGACCTCTCGCCCCTGCTGCTCATCTCCGGGCTGTCGGAACATACGCGGCATCTGAAGGCCGACCCGCGCTGCGCGCTGCTGATCACCGGCCAGGCCACGGACGAGAATCCGCAGACCGCGCCGCGCGTCAGCGTGACCGGCCTCGCCGCGCCGGTCCCCGAGGACGAGGCGCCGGCGCTCAAGGCGCGCTGGCTGGCCCGCCACCCCTATGCGGCGCTCTACGCGGATTTCGCGGATTTCGCGGATAAATTCGTGAAAGTACTTGGGGGATATATACCTTTGGGGGGCTGGAGCCGTCAGGCCGTCAGGGA
>JAYRQX010000887.1:0-3349 GCA_041910415.1 Acetobacteraceae bacterium
CCGGGCGCGGCGATCCAGCGCGCCGGCACGTCCACCGCCGCGGCAAGCCGCTGGCGGTACTCCTCCTTCGGCACCTCGGTCGCGCCGAATTGCTGGAGATGCGTGGTGAGGAATTGCGTGTCCAGCAGCGTGAAGCCGCTGAGCCGGAGCCGCGCCACCAGCTGCACCAGCGCGACCTTGGACGCATCGCGCGCGCGGGAGAACATGCTCTCGCCGAAGAAGGCGCCGCCGAGCGCCACGCCGTAGAGCCCGCCCACCAGCGTCCCGCCATCCCAGGTCTCGACCGAATGCGCGTGGCCCTGCTCATGCAGCGCGGTGAAGAGCCGCTCGATCTCCGGATTGATCCAGGTGTCGAGCCGCCCCGGCGCCGGCGCGGCGCAGCCGGCGATCACGCCGGCGAAGTCGGCATCCGCCGTCGCGCGGTAAGGCCCGGACAGCACGGTGCGCATGAGGCGCCGCGGCAGGTGGAACCCATCCAGCGGCAGCACGCCGCGCAACGCGGGATCCAGCCAGTAGAGCCGCCCGCTCTCACGGCTTTCCGCCATGGGGAAGAGCCCGGCGCGATAGGCCCGCAGCACCAGCTCGGGCGTGATCGCGACCGACCGGCGGCTCATGATTCATGCCTCAGACGCCGGCGCACGCTCCGCGTGCTGGGCTTTTCGCGCCATTCACTGGCGTTCTGGCGGCGGCGGTTGGTCTGGGCGCGGTCGCGCCGTGCGCTCCCGGCCCGCTTCGCGGGCCGATTTCGGGCGCTGAAAGGGCGACACCCTGCTCCCTCCCCTGCGAAGCGGGGGAGGGTCGGGGGAACGCGAAGGCGTTCCCCCGGGGTGGGGGCAATCGCGCTCACCACCCGCCCCATCCTCACTCCTCCTCCGTCGCCGGCGCCACGGGCAGGATCGCGGTCTCCTTCTGCGTGGACAGCGCGAGGATCGTCTCCAGCCGCGCCACGCTGGCCTGGCCACGGATCTCCTCCTCGACCAGCGTCTCGAAGGCCGCGGGTCCGGCGCAGCGCAGCTTCACCAGCACGGACCACGGGCCGGTCACAGCATGCACCTCCAGCACCTCGTCCAGCTTGCGCAATGCACGGCGGAGCGGCGCGGCGTCCTTGCCGGGCTGCAGCGCGACCAGCACGAAGCCGAGAAACGGACAGCCCACCGCCGCGGGGTCGAGGTCCGCGCGCCAGCCACGGATCGCACCGCGCTCCTCCAGCCGCTTGACGCGCTCGGCCGTGGCCGAGACCGACAGCCCGGCCGCCTTGGCAAGCTCCGCCAGCCCCGCAGCGCCATCGGCCTGCAGGGCCAGAAGGATGTTCCGGTCAATGCTGTCCATCGCCGCATCCTATCCGGCCGGGCCGCCGGATGGAACGCGAAAACGGGCGTCAGCCCGCAACCAGGGTCCGGCCCGTCATGGCTGCGGGCTGCGGCAGGGCCATCAGGCCCAGCAATGTGGGCGCCACATCGGCCAGCCGGCCGTCCCGCAGCCCTGCCCCCGCCGGTCCCCCCATCAGGAAGACCGGCACCGGGTTGGTGGTGTGGGAGGTGTGCGGGCCGCCGGTCCCGGGATCGCGCATCATCTCGCAATTGCCGTGATCCGCCGTGACCAGCAGCGCGCCGCCCTGCGCCCGCACGGCCTCGGCGATGCGGCCCAGGCCGGCATCGACCGTCTCGACCGCCTTGATCGCGGCGGGCAGGCTGCCGGTGTGGCCGACCATGTCGGGGTTGGCGAAGTTCAGCACGATGAGGTCGTATTTCTTCGACGCGATCGCCGCGACCGCCTTGTCCGCCAGTTCGGGCGCCGACATCTCGGGCTGCAGGTCGTAGGTCGCAACCTTGGGCGACGGCACCATGATGCGGTCCTCGCCGGGATAGGGTGTCTCCTCGCCGCCGTTCAGGAAGTAGGTGACGTGCGGATATTTTTCCGTCTCGGCCATGCGGAGCTGCGTCCGGCCCGCGCGCGCGACCACCTCGCCCAGGATGTCGGCCATGGATTGCGGCGCGAACAGCGTCGCGATCCCCAGCGCATTCAGCGCCGCGCTGTATTCGGTCATGCCGGCGACGCCGACGAGCCTGACCCGGCGGGCCAGCGGAAAGCCGGAGAAGGCCGGGTCCATGAAGGGGGCCAGGATTTCCCGCACCCGGTCGGCGCGGAAGTTGAAGCAGAGGATGCCGTCCCCGTCCTTCATGCCCTGGTAGCCGCCGATCACCGTCGCGGGGACGAACTCGTCATGCCTGTCCGCCGCATGCGCCGCCGCGACGGCCGCCTGCGCATCCGCCGCCCGCGCGACGCCCTGCCCCTCCGCCATCGCGGCGTAGGCCTGGCTCACGCGGTCCCAGCGGTTGTCGCGGTCCATCGCGAAGTAGCGGCCGATCACCGTCGCGATGCGCACGCCCGGCAGCCCGGCGATCCCTGCCTCGAAACGGGCGAAATACTCGGGCGCCGCGCGCGGCGGGGTGTCGCGCCCATCGGTGAAGCAGTGGATGGCGACCGGCACGCCGGACGCGGACAGAACCTTCGCCAGCGCCACCGCATGGTCCTGGTGCGAATGCACGCCGCCCGGGGAGAGCAGCCCCATCAGGTGGCAGGTCCCGCCGGACGCCTTCAGCCTGGCGATCAGGTCGGTCAGCGCCGGCATCCTCGCGAGCGATCCGTCGCGGCAGGCGGCGTCGATGCGCGGCAGGTCCTGCATCACCACCCGCCCGGCGCCGAGGTTCAGATGCCCGACCTCGGAATTCCCCATCTGTCCCTGCGGCAGCCCGACATCCTCGCCCGAGGTCCGCAGGAAGGCGTGCGGGCAGGAGGACCAGAGCGCATCGAAGGAGGGCGTCCGCGCCTGGCGCACAGCGTTGTCCATGGGGTCCTCGCGCCAGCCCCAGCCATCCAGGACGACGAGCATGACGGGGCGCGGTGCGGGCATGGCGGAACCTCGGTCCTGGATTGGGGCCGGGGCCTAGCCCCCGTCCGGCCGGGCGGCAAGTCGCGCTGCCGCGCGCCGGCCTGATTGTGGCGTCCCCACGCCATGCCTAAAAGATGGCGGACGGCGTACTGCCTGGGGGATCGAACATGGCGCGGCGCGTGGTGTTCCTGGCTGGCCTGCTCGCGCTCGGCGCCTGCAGCCCGCCGCGCTACCCGGCCGTGCGGGACTGGGCCGGCACGGCCGGCATCGGCGCCGCGCATCCGGAATTCGTCCGCCCGCCCCAGGCGGCGCCCACCGCCGCCGACGCCGCGCTGGCGATGCAGCAGGTCTCGGGCATGCAGTCCGCGCTTCTTGCCTCCGAAGAGCGGCGCAAGGAACTGGAAACCGGCATCGGCGTGATCCAGTCGACGCTGCGGCGCACTATGACCGAGCGCG
>JAYRQX010000888.1:0-2106 GCA_041910415.1 Acetobacteraceae bacterium
AACGGAAGGCGGCGCCGTCCGCGCGGTCCATCCCGATGCTGAGCGTGAAGCCGTGCAGGCCGCCGCCCCGGCAGGTGACAGGCCAGGTGAAGCTCCGCGCCGTGTCGGGGGCACAGGGCCAGGGGGCAGGATGGAACTCGTGATAGGGGCAGTCATCCGCCGAGAGGTAGAAGCGCAATTCCCGTCCCGCGGGCGCCGCCGCGCCGGGTTTCGCCCCGACGGGTCGCGGCACCAGATCGATCGTCGCCACGACGCGCCCCGCGGCGTCCTCGGCCGTCGCGACGGCGGACTCCGGCGGCAGGCCCGCCAGCGCGCACCAGGCGGCCAGGCGATCCTCGGCGAAGACGGAGTCCGTCTTCTCGGCCACCTCGATCGCCGCCGCGAAGCCTTCCGCCACATCGAGGGCCGGCGCGGTGCCCGCAAGGAACCGGCGCAGCAGCAACGGCCGCATCGCGGAGTACCAGGCATTCGCGCGGCGCTTGCCGGTGAGCGTGGCGAGTTCCTCCACCTCGTCCCCGGCCGCATCCACCTGCTTGCCGCGGCTGTAGAGAACGACCCCGAAGCTGTCGCTGTCGAAGACCGTGGTCACCAGCGCGGCGCTGCCCGACGCCTTGCTCAGCAGCGCGCCGAGTTCCTTCAGCGTGCCGTCGTCGAGCGCCGCGCAGGCGCTGTCATGGATGGTGACGTAGTCGCCGGAGGCCGCGACCACGACGCGCCGCGCGACGGCTTCGCCCCGTTTCGGCTTGCCCCAGCCGATTTTCGCATAGGCCTTGAGGAGCGCCGCCGTGTCGCCGGGCGCGACATCAGGGGGGAGCAGGAGGTGCAGCGTCGCGGCGGTCGCGCCCATGGCTGCCTCTCCCGGCGGGTCAGAAGCGGAAGCGGAAACCCAGCGTGAAGGTGTTCGACCCCTCCCACACCCCGTTGTAGAGGCCGAACACGCCGCTGCGGTGCATGTAGCGCATCGAGAATTCGTATTGCGGCGACTGCGGCAGCGCGAAGGTGATCTCGGGGGAGAAGTAGTTCAGGACGCGGCTGGTGTGCGGCTCCGGCCGCTGGGGCGTGCCGACCTCGGGCTGCGGCAGGCGGGTGACGTAGTCCGGGCCCATGGACAGGCCGAGGGTCGTGTAGAGGTATTCCGTCCAGGGGAAGCCGTCATAGCGCAGGTAGAGCGCGGCCCAGAACTCGCCGCCATTGGTCTGGCCCTGGCGATAGACGCCGCCGAGTTCCCCATCGAGCATGAAGAAGCGCCAGAAGCGCGCGAAGCGGCGGCTGTAGGCGCCGCCGAGGATCGTGTCGTCGCCCCAGGAGCCGGACCAGGGTTCGAGGATCAGTTGGCGCAGGTAGCCGTCGGCGACCGAGGAGCCCACGAAAAGCGTCACCGCATTGCGCCGCGCATCCACCGCCGCGCGGATCTCCTCGCCCGTCTGCGCGGCGGCCGGCACGGCGCCCAGGAGCAGGGCGCAGGCGTACAGGGCCGGCAGGATCCGGCGCGGACTCCACATGATGCTTACCCGCAATGGTGATCCCGGCCGGCTTACGGCGCGCCGGAGCCCAAGGCAAGCGCCGGCGGTATCACGATCGCCCGGCCTCTCAGCCTTCCGGCTGGAAGCCGGAGTCGCGTACGATCGGGCCCCAGGCCTCGCGTTCGCGCCGGATGCGCTCGGCGAAATCCTGCGGCGAGGCCGAGACCACCGCGCCGTAGTCCAGCCGCTCCAGCGCCGCGCGCACCTCGGCAAGCTGCGCCGCCGCGACGATCGCCTGGTGCAGCGCGGTCACCAGCGGCGCCGGCGTCCGCGCCGGCAGCAGCATGCCGAACCACTCCTCCATCGACAGCGCCGGTAGCCCCTGCTCGGCGAAGGTCGGCACGCCAGGGAGCTTGGCGATCCGCTGCGCCGAGGAAACGGCGATGATGCGCAGCCCCGCATTCTGCAACGGCGTCTGTTCGCCGAGCACGCCGAGGAAGGCCGGCAGCCGCCCGCCCACCACGTCCTGCAGCGCCGGCGCGCCGCCGCGATAGGGCACATGGGTCAGGCGCAGGCCGAGCGCGCGGCCCATCATGATGCCCATGAAATGCGGCGCCGAGCCCGCGGCCGGGGAGGCCCAGGC
>JAYRQX010000889.1:0-1891 GCA_041910415.1 Acetobacteraceae bacterium
CCGCCGCCCCCGCCGCCGGCAGGTGGACGGGCGCCGCAACCGCAGCCTCCCGCCCAGCGGCGCTGACGCCGCCATTTCCAAGACGAACAGGAGACGCCACAGCGATGGCCGGTCACGATCTTCCCGTCTCGCCGCTCATGCTCCCCCTGCCGGTGTTCCCGGCCATTCCCGGCGTGCGCCTGGGCGTCGCCGAGGCGGGCATCCGCTATGTCGGCCGCGCCGACCTGACCATGATGGAGTTCCCGGCCGGCACGACCGTCGCCGGCGTCTTCACGCGCAACAAGTGCCCGGGCGCCCCGGTGGACTGGTGCCGCGCGGCGCTGAAGGGGGGCAAGGCGCGGGCGCTGGTGGTCAATGCCGGCAACGCCAATGTCTTCACCGGCAAGGCCGGACGCGCGGCGACGCAGGCAACGGCGGATGCCGCGGCGAAGCTGGTGGGCTGCAAGCCGAAGGAGGTCTTCCTGGCCTCGACCGGCGTCATCGGCCTGACCATGCCGCATGAGAAGCTGGTCGCCGCGCTGCCCGCGCTGCACCAGGCGCTGACGGACACGCGCTGGGAGGAAGCCGCGCGCGGCATCATGACGACCGACACCTTCGCCAAGGGCTCGGTCCGCACGGCGACGATCGGCGGGACGACCGTCACCATCGCCGGCATCGCCAAGGGCAGCGGCATGATCGCGCCCGACATGGCGACGATGCTCTCCTTCATCGCGACGGATGCGAAGGTGCCGGCGGCCGCGCTGCAGGCGCTGCTGAAGAAGGGTTCCGATCGTTCCTTCAACTGCGTCACGGTCGATTCCGATACCTCGACGAGCGACACCGTGCTCGTCTTTGCGACCGGTATCGCGAAGCACCCCCGCGTGCCGGCCGAGGGCGGCGCGATGCTCAAGGACTTCGCGCGCGCGCTGGACGAGGTGCTGATGGACCTCGCGCTGAAGGTCGCCCGCGACGGGGAGGGTGCGCAGAAGCTGATCCGCATCGACGTCACCGGCGCCACCACGGGCAAGTCCGCGCACCGCATCGCCATGGCAGTCGCGAATTCGCCGCTGGTGAAGACCGCGATCGCCGGCGAGGACGCGAATTGGGGCCGCATCGTCATGGCCGTCGGCAAGGCGGGCGAACCGGCGGACCGCGACAGGCTCTCCGTCGCCTTCGGCGGCACCTGGATGGCGCGCGACGGATCGGTGGTGGATGGCTATGACGAGGGCCCGGTGAACGAACACCTCAAGGGCCGCGAGATCCACATCGAGATCGACATCGGCCTGGGCAAGGGCCGCGCCACCGCCTGGACCTGCGACCTCACGCACGGCTACATCGACATCAACGGCTCCTACCGCTCCTGACCGGGCGCGGCCGGCGGGCCATGGCAGACCTCCTGCTGCCCGCCGGCATCGTGCTTACCGAAGCCGCGCTGCGCGCCTGGGGCCTGTCGCGGTTCCTGCGCACTCTCCGCCTGCCGGCCGTTGCCGCGACCGGACGCGTGACGCTCATCCTGCCGCTCACCGGACCGGTGCCGGGGCTCGAGGCCTTGTTCGCCGCGCTGGCGGCGCAGACCCTGGTGCCGGCGCGGTTGATCGTCGCGGTCGAATCGGACTCCGACCCCGCGGCCGCGCGCGCCCGCGCGCTGGCCCGGATGCTGCCATGTCCCCTGGAGATCGTGATCGCCGGCACCGCGGAACGTTGCGGGCAGAAGAATGCCAACCTTGTCGCCGCCCTGGCGCGCATCACGGCCGGCGACCAGGCCGTGGTGATGCTCGACGCCGATATCCAGCCGCAGCCCTGGTGGCTCTCCGCGCTCGCGACGCCCGTGCTTGAGGGCGAACATGATCTCGTCACCGGCTACCGCTGGCCGCTGCCGGGTGGGGCCGGGGCGATGGCGACGCTCTGGGCG
>JAYRQX010000890.1:0-7394 GCA_041910415.1 Acetobacteraceae bacterium
GTCGCGTTGGCGTCCAGCACCGGCTGCGCCGCGGCGAAGGCGGCCTCGCTGCCCGAGGCCATGACGGTCATCGCGCCCTCGCGCGCCTTCACCGCGCCGCCGGAGACGGGCGCATCCAGGTAGAGGAACCCCGCGGCCTCCGCCTTCGCCGCCAATGCCTTCGCGGCGTCCGGCGCCATGGTGGCCGAGGAGACGATCACCGCGCCCGGCGCGAGCCGCGACGCCGCGCCCTTCTCCCCGAACAGCGCGGCGTCGGTCTGCGCGGCGTTCACCACCAGCACGACCAGCACCTCGGTTCCCGCGGACAGCGCATCGGCACGCGCCACGGCGCCGCCGCCGGCCGTGGCGAACTCGGCGCGCGCGCTCTCGCGCAGGTCGCAACCCGTCACCTCGTGGCCGGCCCTGAGCGCGCTCGGCGCCGCGCCCATGCCCATGCTGCCCAATCCGATCACGCCGACGCGCATGGATCCGCTCCCTCTCGCCGCTGGCGGCAGTAGGACGCAAGCCTGGGGCGGGCAAGCCCGGCCCCATGCGCGCCGCCCCGGACCGGTCATCCGAGCGGTCCGCCGGTGTCAATGCGTGACGGCGACGATCACCTGCAGCACCGCAAGCACCACCGCCAGGATCAGCACCCAGCGTCCCAGCACATGCGGCGGCGGCATGTCCATCAGCGCATGCGGGACCGGGCGCCCTGGCGCGCGATCAGCGCGCGCAGCAGATCCTTGATCGCCGCCGTCTCGGGATGGCGGGCCATGATCTCGGCCTCGTGCTGGCGGGCGGCCGTAAGCAGTTCGGCGACCATCTGCTCGCCGCGCGGGGTCAGGTGGATGCGCACCAGGCGCCGGTCCCCGTCATCCTGCCGGCGCCGCACCAGGCCGTCGCGCTCCATCCGGTCCAGCACCTTGGTCATGGTGGGCTGCAACAGCAGGCAGGCATTGGCGAGCGTGCTCACGGTCTCCCCGGTGCCGCCGGCGAGCGTCGCCAGCACGCGCCAGACCGGCACGCTGACGCCGCGGGCGCGGAGCCGCAGGTGGAATTCCGAGGAGACGACATGCGACGCCCGCGCCAGCAGCGAGAGGAGGTAGTCATCGACGAAGCGGGGCGGCAATGCCGCGATCTGCGTGCTCATGGCCGGTCCGACATTCCCTGGGATGTTCAGGATAACCATGCGCAACGACACTTGTCTGCCACCATATGAGCGTCCCCTTGAGATATGCATTTTCATGTTCTTGCCGGGGATGTGCTAACCTGCCCTCGGGAGGCAAGCCATGCTGACGGACCGGGTCGAACCCCAGTGGATCGAGGCTTTCGAGCGTGTGCTCCGGCTGTGCAAGGCGGCGCCGGACGAGCCCGTCTGCCTGCTGGCCGAAAGCCAGAGCCGCGCGTTGAACATCGAACTGGCGGAACTCGCGCTGCGCCGCATCGGCTGCCGGCCGTTCCGGCTGACGGTGCCGACACCGCCGCAGACCGCGCCCGTGCCGATCCGGTCCACCGGCGCGTCACGCGCACTTCAGGGGCATCCGTCGGTGCTGGCGGCGCTGGCGGCCTCGCCGCTGGTGCTCGACATGACGCTGGAAGGGCTGCTGCACGCGCCGGAACTGCCGCAGATCCTGAAGGCGGGATCGCGCGTGCTGATGATCAGCAACGAGCATCCGGAAGCGCTGGAACGCCTGGCGCCGGACGCGGCGCTGGAGCCCCGCGTGAAGGCCGCGGTGAAGCGCGCGCGGGCGGCGAGCCGCATGACCGTGACATCGGACGCCGGCACGGACCTTGCCGTGGACATGACCGGGGCGACCACCGCGGGCGTCTGGGGCTGGACGGACCGGCCCGGCACGGTCGCGCACTGGCCAGGCGGTGTCGTCGTCTCCTTCCCGCGCGCCGGCACGGTCAACGGCACGCTGGTGCTGGATGCGGGCGACGTGAACCTGACCTTCAAGCGCTACCTGGAACGCCCCGTGCGGTTGACGCTGAAGGACGATCACATCGTGGCCATCGAGGGCAGCGGCGCGGATGCCGCGATGATGCGCCGCTACCTCGCCGCCTGGGGCGACCGCGCGGCCTATGCGGTCAGCCATGTCGGCTGGGGCATGAACCCCGGCGCGCGCTACGAGGCGCTGGCGATGTACGACCGGCGCGACACCAACGGCACGGAGCTGCGCGCCGTCGCCGGCAATTTCCTGTTCTCGACCGGCGCCAATGAATTCGCCGGCCGCTTCACCGAAGGCCATTTCGACATTCCCGTCTTCAACACGACGATCGCGCTGGATGGCGAGATCGTGGTGGACAAAGGAGAGCTGAAGCTGTGAACCGCACCGTCATTCTTCTTCACGGCATCGGCGGCGCCGCCTGGGCGCCGACCCTGCCCGCGCTCGCCGGCTATGACGTGATCGACTGGCCGCTGCCCGGCTATCACGGCTCGGCGCCGCTGGCGGACACCACCTTCGCGAACATCGCGACGGCGCTGCGCGACGCCATGGATGCGCGCGGCATCGCCAAGGCCGACATCCTCGGCCATTCCATCGGCGGCATGGTCGCGCAGGAGTTCTTTGCGCGTTTCCCGGAGCGCGTGCGGTCGCTGGTGCTCTATGCGACGACGCCGGCCTTCGGCGGCAAGGACCCATCCTTCGCCGAGGCTTTTTTGCGTGCGCGCCTCGGGCCTTTGGACGAAGGGCTGTCCATGGCGGACGCCGCGCCGCGCATGATGGACGGCGTCGCGGCGGAGGGTGCCGACCCCGCATTGGTCGCGCCCGCCATTGCGGCGCTCGCCACCGTGCCGCAGGCGGTCTATCGCGCCACGCTGCGCTGCCTGACCACCTTCGATCGTCGCGCCGCGCAAGCCACCATCACCGTGCCGACGCTGCTGCTCGCCGCCGAGCACGACAAGGCGGCGCCGGCGCGCACCATGGCGCGCATGGCCGAGGTCATCCCCGGCGCGAAGCTCGTCACCATCCCCGGCGCAGGGCACCTGCTGCACCTGGAAAAGCCCGCCGCGTTCAATGCGGCGGTCACCGAATTCCTCGCCTCCGTTCCCGCATGACGATCATGGATGCCCCGATCTACGATGCCGATGCCTGGCGCCTGACCGAGCAGGAACGCGCGCTGACGGACCAGGCCCGCCGCTTCGGGCAGGAGGTTCTCGCGCCGCGCGCCGCGCGCTGGGACACCGAAGCGAGCTTCCCCATGGACAATTACCGGGACATGCACCGGGAAGGGCTGCTCGGCGTCTGCATCCCCGCCGCGGATGGCGGCACCGGCGCCGATTACCGCGCCTACTGCCTCACCGCCGCGGAGCTCGGCCGCTATTGCGGCGCGACGGCGCTGACCTGGAACATGCATGTCTGCTCCACCCTCTGGACCGGCGCGTTGACCGAGGGGCTGGAGATGGACGCGGCCACGCGCGCGGAACACAAGCGCCGCCGCCGCCTGCATTACGACCGCATCCTGAAGGAGGGCGCGATCTACGCGCAGCCTTTCTCGGAAGGCGGATCGGCCGCGGCAGGTGTGACCGCCTTCGGCACCACGGCCAGGCGCGTGGACGGCGGCTTCCTGATCAACGGCAAGAAGATTTTTGCCAGTCTCGCCGGCAGCGCGGACTACTACGGCGTGCTGTGCACGGAGGATCGCGGCGACAAGCTGTCCCGGCGCGACACGCTCTACATGGCGGTGCCGGCGACGGCACCTGGCGTGACGGTGACGGGCGAGTGGGATCCGCTCGGCATGCGCGGCACCGTCTCCCGCGACCTGCTGTTCCAGGACGTCTTCGTGCCCGACGACGCGGCGCTGATGCCGCCGGGTCTGTATTTCCAGGCGGCGACGCGCTTCCCGCACATGTTCATGACGCTCTCGCCGACCTACATGGGCATCGCCCAGGCGGCGGTGGATTTCACGGTGAAGTATCTGCGCGGCGAATGGCCTGATATGCCGCCGGTCAAGCGCCGCATGTATCCGACCAAGCAGATCGCCGTCGCGCAGATGACGGTCATGCTGGAACAGACCAAGGCGCTGTGGTTCCAGGCCATCACCGATGCGCGCCCCGATCCCTCGCGCGAGCAGGTGATGCGCGCCTGGGCCGCGCAGCACACGGTCATGGAGAACGCGAACACGCTCTGCGCGCTCGCGATCCGCACCTGCGGCGGCCAGTCCATGCTGAAGACGCTACCGATCGAACGGCTCTATCGCGACAGCCGCTGCGGCTCGCTCATGCTGCCCTGGACGGCGGAGCTGTGCCTCGATCGCCTCGGCCGTGCGATGCTGTATCGCGACGGCGAGACGGACTGACATGCTGCACCGCTGGATCGCGGCCCACGCGGACCATACGCCGTGGCAGGTCGCGCTGCGCTTCGAGGGCGAGGCGATCACCTATGCGGCGCTGGCGCGGCGCGTGGAGCGGCTGGCGGGCACGCTCGCCGCGCGCGGCGTCGGGCCTGGCGATCGCATTGCCTTCCTGGGCGCGAATGATCCCGCGCAGATCGTGCTGCTGGCGGCTTGTACAAGACTCGGCGCGATCCAGGTGCCGCTGAACTGGCGCCTGGCGACGCCCGAACTGCGCTTCATGCTGGAGGATTCCGGCGCCTCGCTGCTGCTGGCGACGGCCGAGCACGCGGCGCAGGCGAAGGATGCGGCCGATGGTCTCTGCCCGATCATGGACGCGGCCGACCCTGGCGATGGCGGTCCCCATGACGCCCGGGGCAACGAGGAAAGCGCCTTGCTGCTGGTCTATACGTCAGGCACCACGGGGCGGCCGAAGGGGGCCGTGCTGGACCAGCGCGCGCTGCTGTTCAACGCGCTGAACAGCCAGCACATGCACGGCTTCACGCGCGACGACCATGTGCTGACCGTGCTGCCGCTGTTCCATGTCGGCGGGCTCAACATCCAGACCGTGCCGGCGCTGTTCGCGGGGGCCACCGTCACGCTGCTGCGGCGCTTCGATCCGGCGGCCTTCCTCGCGGCATGCGCGGCGGCGCGGCCGACGATGTCTCTTCTCGTGCCCGCCGTGATGGGCGCGGTGGTCGGGCATCCCGGCTGGGCGGATGCAGATCTCTCCTCGCTCCGCATGATCGGCGCCGGATCCTCCGACGTGCCCCTGCCGCTGATCCGGGCGTTCCAGGATCGCGGCATTCCCGTGCAGCAGGTCTATGGCGCGACGGAGACGAGCCCCATCGCGATCTATCAGTTGCCGGACGAAGCCCTGGCCGTGCCGGGGTCCGTCGGCCGCCCGGCGATGCATGGCGAATGCCGCGTGGTGGACGCGAAAGGCGACGCGCTGCCCACGGGCGCAACGGGCGAAATCGAGGTGCGCGGCCCGAACGTGCTGCGCGGCTACTGGAACGCGCCCGAGGCCACGGCAGCATCCATCCGCGACGGGTGGTTCGCGACCGGCGATGTCGGCCATGTTGATGCCGAGGGCCGCTGGTGGTTCACCGATCGAACAAAGCACGTGATCATCTCGGGCGGGGAGAACGTCTACCCGGCGGAGGTCGAGCGCGTGCTGCGGAGTGCGCCGGGCGTGGCGGAAGGCGCCGTCTGCGGCCGCCCCGATCCGCGCTGGGGCGAGGTGCCGGTCGCGGTGGTCGTCGCCGGCGAGGGTTTTGACCGTGCCGCGGTGCTGAAGCATTTCGAAGGCCGCATCGCGCGCTTCAAGCAGCCGCGCGATGTGGTGGTGGTGGAGGCGTTGCCGAAGACGGCGCTGGGGAAAGTGCAGCTCGCGGCGCTGCGGATGCTGGCCGCGAAGGGGTAGTGCCCCCACCCCGGCCCTCCCCCGCTTCGCAGGGGAGGGAGATGCGCAGATCAGCCCTTGGCCTTCTCGGCTTCGTAGCGCGCCTTGGTCTCGGCGTTCGGCGGGTAGAGGCCGGGCAGGGGCAGGCCCTTGTCCACTTCCTTCATGATCCAGGCCTCGAGCCGCTCCTGCTCCACCGCGGCCTCGACCACGGCATCCAGCAGCGCCTGCGGGATCACCACCGCGCCGTCATCGTCGGCGACGACGATGTCGCCCGGCACCACGGTCACGCCGCCGCAGCCGATCGTCTCCTCCCAGCCCACGAAGTTCAGCGCGGCGACCGAGGCCGGCGCCACATAGCCCTGGCAGAAGACCGGCAGCCCCGTGCCGATCACGCCATGGCCGTCGCGCAGCACGCCGTCCGTCACCAGCCCGGCCACGCCCTTCTTCGCCATGCGCGCGCAGAGGATGTCCCCGAAGATGCCGGCGGTCTTCAGGCCCATCGCATCGGCGACGGCGACGCAGCCTTCCGGCATCGCCTCGATCGCGGCGCGGGTCGAGCGCGGGGAGGACCAGCTGTCCACCGTCGCCAGATCCTCGCGCGTCGGCGTGAAGCGCAGCGTGAAGGCGGGGCCGACGATGCGCTTGCCACTGCCCGGCACGATCGGGCCGGAGCCCTGGATGTAGCAGAAGCGCACGCCCTTCTTGAGCAGCACGGTGGTCAGCGTGGCGGTGGTGACGCCCATCAGGGCGTCGCGCTGGGCGGGGGTCATGGGCGTTCTCCTGAGCAGGCGAGGCGTTTGCCATGCCAGCCCCCGCGGCTGGCGGCAAGGGGCGCTTCCCTTCCGGCCCGGGCGGGAGGAAGGTCGGAATGGAGAGGGATTCGCCCATGACCCAAGCGCGTGCCTGGCCCGACCTGCTGGTCGGACTCTTCGTCGTCCTGATCGGGGCCGTCTGCCTCTGGCAGGCCTCGGTGATCCCGGCCTCCCCGCTCTACGGGCAGATGGGACCGAAGGCGGTGCCCTACTTCATCGGCGCGGTGATGGTGCTGCTGGGCCTTGGCCTGACCGGTGCGGCGCTGCGCGGCGGCTGGTCGAAGGACCTGCCGGAGGTCGCGGAATCCCCGCCCGCCAATCCGCGCTCCATGCTGCTGATGGGGGCGGGGCTGCTCGCCAACCTGGTGCTGATCGGGCCGGCAGGATTCGCTGTCGCGGCGACGGCGCAGTTCGTCCTGGTCTGCGCGGCCTTCGGGTCGCGCAACCCGCTGCGGGACTTCGCGATCGGCGCCGTGCTGTCGCTCGGCGCCTTCTTCCTGTTCGTCGAGGCGCTCGGCGTGAACATCGGCGCGGGGCTGGTGGAAGGCGCGATCCTGCGCGCGCTGGGACAGGACGTGCCCTGACCATGGATGCCATCGCGGGACTCTCGCTCGGCTTCGCCAATGCCTTCTCGCTCGCCAATCTGGGCTGGGCGCTGCTCGGCTGCTTCCTCGGCACCGCGGTCGGCGTGCTGCCGGGGATCGGGCCGGCGCTGACCATCGCGCTGCTGCTGCCGATCACCTTCCAGGTCAGCGCGACCGGCGCCTTCATCCTGTTCTGCGGCGTCTTCTACGGCGCGATGTATGGCGGTTCGACGACGTCGATCCTGCTGAACACGCCGGGCGAGAGCGGGTCGATCATCA
>JAYRQX010000891.1:0-1597 GCA_041910415.1 Acetobacteraceae bacterium
ATCGGGCGCGACGCGCCGGTGCTGGCGAAGACGCTCGCCGCGCATGGCGTCGCGCATGACAGCGTCGGCACGCTGGAAGCCGCCGTGCCCGCCGCCGCCGCGGCCGCCGAAGCCGGCGATGCGACAATCGTGCTGCTCTCGCCGGCCTGCGCCTCCTGGGACCAGTTCTCCGGCTTCGACGCGCGCGGGGACCGCTTCCGCGACCTCGTCCGCGCGCTCGGCCGCATCAATGGGAAGGCCGCCTGATGGCCGCACTCTCGCGCACCGACACTTCCGTGCTTGGCCGCTGGTGGTGGACGGTCGACCGCTGGACGCTCGGCGCACTGTTTGCGCTGATCGCCTTCGGCTACGTCATGATGCTGGCGGCCTCGCCGGCGGTCGCCGAGCGCATCGGCGCCTCCTCGCGCCACATGTTCTTCATCAAGCAGGTGCTCTATCTGGCCGCCGCGGCGGCGCTGATGGTCGCGGTCTCGTTGCTCAGCCCCAAGGGCGTGCGCCGCTTCGCCCTGCTGGGCTTCGCGGGCGCACTGGTGCTGACCGCCGCGACGCTCGTCATCGGCGTGGAGATCAAGGGCGCGCGGCGCTGGCTGCCGATTCCGGGCCTCTCGCTGCAGCCTTCGGAATTCCTCAAGCCCTTCTTCGCGGTCGCGGCGGGCTGGCTGATCGCCGAAGGCCGCGCGGCGGGCAGCAGGCTGCCGGGGGCGACGATCGCGTTCGGCCTGTTTCTCTTCTGCGCCTTGATCCTGAAGAGCCAGCCCGACATCGGCATGCTGCTGGTGCTGACCGCGATGTTCTTCGCGCAATTCTTCGTGCTGGGGATGAACCTGTTCTTCGTGGGCATCCTGGGGGCCGTGGGCGTCGCGGGCGGCATCGGCGCCTATTTCCTCTTCCCCCACGTGCAGCAGCGCGTGCAGCGCTTCCTCGACCCCTCCACCGGCGACAATTACCAGGTGAACGTGGCGCTCGAGGCGTTCGGCAATGGCGGCCTGCTCGGGCGCGGGCCGGGCGAGGGGCGGCTCAAGAACGTGCTGCCCGATGCGCATGCGGACTTCGTCTTCGCGGTCGCGGGGGAGGAGTTCGGCATGGTCATCTGCCTGGTCATCCTGGCCCTTTTCGGCTTCGTCGTGATCCGCGGGCTGATGAAGCTGCTGGCGGAGACGGACCTCTTCGTCGTCCTCGCCGCGACCGGGCTGCTCACGCAATTCGGTCTTCAGGCCTTCGTGAACATGGCCTCCACGTTGCACCTGATCCCGACCAAGGGCATGACGCTGCCCTTCGTCTCCTATGGCGGCTCCTCGGTGCTTGCGATTGCCATCGGCATGGGCATGTTGCTGGCGCTGACCCGCCGGCGCGTCGGGAGTCGCGCCGCCGAGGAGGCCGCATGAGGGGACCCTTCGCCGTGCGACCGATCGTCATTGCCGCCGGCGGCACGGGGGGACACCTGTTCCCCGCCGAGGCGCTCGCGGCCGAGCTGGTCGCCCGCGGCGAACGCGTGGCGCTGATGACCGATGCGCGCTCCTCCGCCTATGACAGCCCCGCCTTCGCGGCCGGCGAGCGCTTCGTGCTCAGGGGCGCGGGGCTGGCCGGACGCGGCCTC
>JAYRQX010000892.1:0-8077 GCA_041910415.1 Acetobacteraceae bacterium
AGGCGACCGCGCGCGCCATCCTGCCGCTGATGACGCCGGCCATCATCCTGGGTGGCATGTTCGGCGGCATCTTCACGGCGACCGAGGCGGCGGCCGTCGCTGCGCTTTATGCCATGCTGCTGGGTACGGTCGTCTATCGCGAGCTCGGCTGGCGCCAACTGGTGCAGGTGTTTCGCGAGAGCTTCAACACCACCGCCGTCATCGCCTTCATCGTCTGCGCGGCGACGCTGTTCAACTGGGTGCTGGCGCGCGAGCGCGTGCCGCAGGAAGTGGCTTCGCTCCTGCTCGGCGTCTCCGACGACCCGCTTGTCATGTTGCTGCTGATCAACCTGCTGCTCTTCTTCCTCGGCATGTTCATGGAAGCGCTGGCGATCATGGTGCTGACGGTGCCGGTGCTGATGCCGGTCGTGAACGCGGTCGGCATCGATCCCGTGCATTTCGGGCTCGTGCTGACGCTCAACCTGATGCTGGGGCTGCTGCATCCGCCAATGGGGATCGGGCTCTTCGTCGTGGCCAAGGTGGGCAACATCCCCTATGGCAAGCTGGCGCTGGCGACGCTGCCCTTCTTCATCCCGCTGCTCGCCTCGCTGGTGCTGATCACGCTGTTCCCGCAGATCACGCTGGTGCTGCCGGACCTGGTCTACGGGCCGTCGCGCTGACCGCTACGCCGCGGTCGCGAAGCGGCGGCGGTGATGCGCGGTGTCGCCGAACAGCGTGTCGATCATCATCAGCCGCCGCGCGTGGTGGCCGACCTCCACCTCCTCGCACATGCCCATGGCGCCGTGCAGTTGGATGGACTGGTGCGCGACCCAGCGTCCAAGCTCTCCGACGCGTGCCTTCGCGGCCGAGACCGCGCGGGTGCGGTCCCGCCGCGGGGCATCGAGCCGCAGGGTCGCGAGCAGCATGAGCGAGCGCGCCTCCTCGCAGGCGACGTACAGGTCCGCCACGCGGTGCTGCAACACCTGGAACTGCGCGAGCGGCCGCCCGAACTGCCTGCGTTCCCGCAGATAGGCGAGCGTCGTCTGCTGCACGAAGTCCATGGCGCCCACGGCTTCGGCGCAGAGCGCGGCGATGCCGTGGTCCAGCGCCAGCTCGAACAGCGCCTCCGCCTCGGCGCCCGATGCGAGCAGCGCCTCGTCCGGCATCGCGACCGATTGCAGCGCGAGCGACGACACGCGCCGCCCATCCATGCCGACAAAGTCCGCGCGCAGCAGCCCCGGCGCATCGGCCGGCAGCAGGAACAGCGCGAAGCCGTCCGATGCCTGCGCGGTCACCGCCAGATGCGTGGCCGAGGACGCCGCGGGCACGAAGGATTTCTGCCCGTTCAGCACCCAGCCCCCGCCCTGCCGCGCGGCCGTCGTCTCGGGCCTGCGCAGGTTGAAGCGCTGCCCGCGCTCGATCGCCGCCAGCGCCAGGCGGCACGTGCCGCCCGCAATGGCTTGCAGCAATGCATCCCGCGACGCCGGCGCGCGCGCCAGCAGCGTCGCGCCGATCACCGCCGTCTCCACCACCGGGTCGGCCAGCAGTCCGCGCCCGAGCCCCTCCATCAGCACCATCATGTCCACGGCCGAACCGCCCAGCCCGCCGCAGCGTTCCGGCACCAGGATGCCGAGCCAGCCGAGCGCCGCCATCTCCCGCCACAGCGCCGCATCGGGCTCCGCCTCGCCCATCGCCACGCGGCGCCATGCCGGAAAATCGTGCCGGTCGCGGATGACGCGCGCCACGCTGTCGGCCAGCATCCGCTGTTCGTCGGAGAGCGAGAAATCCATGGCTCAGAGTCCCAGCAGCCGCTTGGCGATGACCGAGCGCTGCACCTCCGACGATCCGCCATAGATCGTCGTCGCGCGGAAATGCAGGTAGTTGCGCAGCAGATGCGGCGCGCCATCCGGCAGCAGCCCGTTGCCGAGCGCATGGAACAGCGCGCCGTCATAGCCGACGATGCTGACCGCCATCTCCGTGATGCCCTGGATCAGCTCCGCCGCGCGCAGCTTCAGGATGGAGGCGCGCGCGCCCGGCTCCGTCCCCTGCGCCGCATCGGCCAGCACGCGCAACGCGGTCATCTCCAGCCCCAGCACCTCGATTTCCAGCGCCGCCAGCCTGTCCGCGAAGACCGGGTCTTCTGCTAGTGGCCGCCCATCGTCGCCGGGATTCTCGCGCGCCAGCTCCCACAACCGCTGCACGCCGCGCTTCAACCGGCGCTGCGTGGCACCAAGTCCCCGCTCGCGATCGAGCAGGAACTTCCCATAACTCCAGCCCTGGCCTTCCTCGCCCACGCGGTTCGCGACGGGCACGCGCACGGCGTCGAAAAAGATCTCGTTCACGTGGTGCGCATGGTCGATGGTGATGATCGGGCGGCGTTCCAGCCCTGGGCTGTCCATCGGGATCAGCAGCATGGAGATGCCCTCCTGCCGCTTCGTGCCGCCCCCCGTGCGCACCAGCGCGAACATCATGTCGGCCCATTGCGCGAAGGTGGTCCAGACCTTGTGCCCGGTGACGACGTAGTGGTCGCCGTCGCGCACCGCGCGCGTCTCCAGCGCCGCCAGATCCGATCCCGCCTGGCGTTCCGAGTAGCCCTGGCACCACCAGGTCTCGCCCGAGACGATGCCCGGCAGCCACTTCGCCTTCTGCTCCGGCGTGCCGAAGGTGTAGAGCACCGGCCCGATCAGCCCGAGCCCGTACTGCGCGTGCTGCGGCGCATCCGCTGCCGCGCATTCTTCTTCAAAAATGTAGCGCTGCGTGACGGTCCAGCCCGTGCCGCCATATTCCTTCGGCCAGGACGGCGCCCCCCAGCCGCGTGCGTGCAGGATGCGCTGCCAGCCGACATAATCGTCCTTGGTCGGCTTGTGGTCCGCGCGCACCTTCGCGCGCATCTCCTCCGTCACCGCGCCGGCGAGGAATTCCCGGACCTCGTCGCGGAAGGCCAGATCCTCGGGCGAGAAATCGAGGCGCATGGTCAGCCCTGCTGCTGCGTCACGATGACGGCGTCGAGCGCATAGGCGCCCTTCTCCATCACCAGGAAGGGGTTGATGTCGATGCCCGCGATCGCGTCGGGATGCGCCGCCGCCACCTGCGAGACGCGCACCAGTGCCTGGACCAGTGCGGCGCGATCGGCGGGCGGCGCACCGCGCCAGCCATCCAGCAGCCGCGCGCCGCGCACCGAGGCGATCAGCCGCTCCGCCCCCGCGTCATCCAGCGGCGCGGGCGCGAAGGCCACGTCGCGGAACAATTCCACGGACACGCCACCGAGCCCGAACATGACCATCGGCCCGAAGACGGGATCGCGCTGGATGCCGATGATGGTCTCGACGCCACCGCGCAGCATGGGGGAGATCAGCACGCCTTCGATCCGTGCCTCCGGCTTCGCCGCGCGCGCGCGGTCCGTGATGTCGGCGAAGGCGCGTGAGACCTCGACCGCATCGCGCAGGTTCAGCTTCACGCCACCGATCTCGGTCTTGTGCAGGATGTCAGGCGACAGGATCTTGGCGACGACCGGAAAGCCCATCACCTCCGCCGCCGCGACCGCCTCCTCGGCCGTCGCACAACGGCACTCCGGCACCACGGGCACGCCGCAGGATGCGAGATATGCCTTCGCTTCCGCCTCGTTCAGCGCGGCCCCCGGCGGCGCGGGCAGCGACGCATCAGGCGCGGCCGTCGCTCGCGCCAGCACCATCCTCTCCCGCAGCGCCGCCGCCGCGGCGGTCGCGCGCACCAGCCGCGAGGGGTCCTCGAAGAACGGCACGCCCATGGCGTCGCAGGATTTGCGGACGGCGGGATCGAGCGTGCCGGCGAGCCCGATCAGCCTGTCGGGGTGCTTCGCCCGAACCGCGGCGAGTGGCCCTTCCAATTGCGCGAAGCGATCCGGCGTGCGGCCGATATGCGCCAGATACGCCAGCACGGTCCCACTGTCCGAGCCCGACAGCACCATGTCGAACAATGTCGCGAAGCTCGGTGGCCCGCCGGCGACCCCCGCGGTGGTGTCGATCGGATTGCGCCCGCTCGCGAGCGGCATGAAGGCGCGCACGTCCGCGCCCAGCGCCGCCGGCATCGGTGCGACATCCAGCCCCGCCTCGACAGCCGTATCCGCCATCAGCACGCCGAGCCCGCCCGAGATGGTGACGATCGTCGTGCTCCGGTTCACCGGCATGCGCCCGGTCGCGCAGACATGCGCGATGTCCACCATCTCCTCGACCGTCTCCGCGCGCCAGGCGCCGCCCGCGCGGAACACCGCGTCGAAGATGCGGTCCTCGCCGGCGAGCGATCCCGTATGCGTCGCCGCCGCCACCGCGCCGACCTCGGTGCGCCCGACCTTCATGATGACGACGGGCTTGCCGGCATCGGCTGCCGCATGCAGGGCGGCGCGCAGCCGTGCCCCGTTGCGGCACCCTTCCAGCGCTGCGCAGATCACGCGCGTCGCCGGATCGGCGGCGAGGAAGCCGATCGCCTCCGCGACGTCGATATCCGCCTCGTTCCCCGTGGCGAGCGAGCGCGACAGCCCGATCCCGCGCTCCGCCATCGTCGCGTAGATGTGCGAGCCGAAGGCGCCGGATTGCGTGGCGACGCCGATGACGCCGGGCTCCGGCCGCAACGTGTCCAGCAGGCCGGAGAAGGTCGCGAAGAACCTGTCGGACGGGCTCACGGACCCCAGCGCATTCGGCCCCGTGATGCGGATGCCCGCGCGGCGCGCGATATCCACCACGCGCGCCTGCATCGCCGTCCCGTCGCCGCCCACTTCCGCGAAACCCGCCGAGAGAATCTGCGCGACCTTCACGCCCTTCGCCGCGCAATCCGCCAGCGCCGCTTCCACCGCCGGCGCGGGGACGACGATGATCGCCTGGTCCACTGTCTCCGGCAGCATGGCGACACTCGGATACGCCTTCACCCCCTGCACCTCGGCCGCCCTGGCGTTCACCGGGTAGATGCGCCCCGCATAGCCAAAGGCGAGCAGGTTCCGCAGCGGCCGCCCGCCCAGCTTCGCGGGGTCTGAGGACGCGCCGACCAGCGCGACGGAACGCGGACTGAACAGCGCCGCGAGCGGGTGAGCAGACGTCAAAGGCTGATGTTCCTTTCGCGGATCACCTGGGTCCACAGCGCCAGTTCGGAATCGAGGAAGCGGCGGAATTCCTCCGGCGTCTCGGCCTGGGGTTCCAGCATGTCCTCGGTGAACATGGCCTGGATGCCGGGTGTCAGCGCGACGCTGCGGATATCGGCAGCAATCTGCGTGCGCATGGCGTCCGGTGTTGTTGTCGGCGCGAAGAAGCCGTACCAGGTGCGGGCCACGACATCGAAGCCGCTCTCGCGCATCGTCGGCACGTCAGGTGCGCCGCGCAGCCGTTCCGGCGTCGCGCAGGCGATGGCGCGGATGCGCCCGTCGCGCGCATGGACGATGGAGGTTGCGGAATCCACCAGGGCATTGATGTGGCCGGCGAGCAGATCTGTCATGGCTGGTGCCACGCCGCGATAGGGGATGTGCGTGATCTCGATCCCCGCACGCGAGGCGAACAATTCGGCCGAGATGTGCGGCGTGGAGCCGATGCCGGAGGAGCCGAACTTCAGCCCCCCGGGATTGGCCCGCGCCCAGGCCTGCAACTCCCGCGCATTCGTGGCCGGCACCGAGGGATGGATGAAGAAGATCCCACCCCCCAGCGCGACCCGGCAGAGCGGGGAAATGGCGCGCGGATCGTAGGGCAGGTTCCGCAGCAGAATCTGGTTCGTGACGATGCCGAAGCTCGCCAGCAGCAGCGTGTGCCCGTCGCCCGGCGCGTTGGCTACGGCCGCCGTGCCGATCGCCGCCGCGCCGCCCGGCCGGCTGCTGATCACCACGGATTGCCGCCACATCTCGGACAGCCTGGTGCCGAAGGCGCGCGCGTAGCGGTCCGTCGGGCCGCCGGCCGCATAGGGCACGATGACCTCGACGGGCCGCTGCGCCGTCCAGTGCGCCTGCGCGAGGGCCGAGGGAGCGCCGCCCGCGGCCAGCGCGGAGGCGAGCAGGGTACGGCGATCCATCGGCATCCTCCCGCGCTCAGCGGTTCTTGAAGTTGGGCTTGCGCTTTTCCAGCGTCGCCTGGCGCGCTTCCTTGGCATCCTCGGTCTTCGAGAGTTCGAAGGTGAAGTTCTGCTCGAAGCGATAGGCGTCGCGCGGCGGCATCAGCTCGACCATGTTGGCGGATGTCTTCGCGTATTTGATGCCGAGCGGACTCTTGCCCGCGATCTCGGCGGCGATCTTCATCGCCTCCGGCATCAGCTGGTCCTGCGGCAGGCAGGCCTCGATGACGCCGAGGCGGTAGAACTCGGCGGCCGGCACGCGCTGGCCGGTGAAGAACATCCGCCGCATCTTGGACCGCCCCAGCAGCTCGCGCAGCATCGCCGCGCCGCCGGCCAGGCCCACATCGATCTCCGGCATGCCGAAGACGGCTTCCTCGGCGGCCAGCATGATGTCGCAGGAGGCGGCCAGGCCGAAGCCGGCGCCGAGCGCGGCGCCGTTCACCGCCGCGATCACCGGCTTGAAGCATTCGCGGATGGCGTTGCCGGTCTCGCGCGTCAATCGGTTGTGCTTCCAGTAGGCGCCGGGGTCGTTCGGATCGGGCCGCTGCTTCAGATCCGCACCCGCGCAGAAGATCTTGCCGCGTGCGGTCAGCACGGCGACGCGCACATCCTGCCGGTCGTTGATCTGGTCAAAGATCTCGATGATGCGGTCGCGCATCGCCCAGTTCACGGCGTTCACCGGCGGGCGATTCAGCGTGACCACGGCGATATGGTCGGACACGTCCAACTGGATGATGTCGGCTTCGGAACTCATGGGCTTCCTTCCTATTCCACGCGGATGTTCGCGCGGGTGATCACGTCGCGCCACTTCGCGTATTCCTCGCGCCAGACGCGGCCGAGTTCTTCCGGCGTGCTGCCTTCCGCGACGGTGCCGAGCTCGCGGTTGCGCGCGACGAAGGCCGGCCCCTGCACGATCTGCCTGACCTCGCGCGACAGGCGCTGGATGATGGCATCGGGCGTGCCGGCGCGCATGGCGAGGTAGTTGAAGACCGTGACCTCATAGCCCGGCAGCGCGGTCGCGACCGGCGGCAGGCCGGGCAGGTAAGGCTGTTCCTGCGTGGAAGTGACGGCCAGGCCGCGGATGCGCCCGTCGCGGATCTGCGGCCCGATCAGGTCCAGGCTGTCGATCGACATCGCGACCTGGCCCGCGACCACGTCCTGCACCGCGAGCGCGCTGCCGCGATAGGGCACATGGGTGATGTCGATGCGCGCCATGAATTTCAGCAGTTCGCCCGCGAGATGCGGGCCCGATCCGACGCCCGGCGTCGCATAGCCGAAGCGCCCCGGCTGCGCGCGCGCGAGTTCGATGAAGGCGCCGATGGTCTGCGCCGGTATGCCGGGATGCACGCCCATGCCATAGGCGCTGCGGATCAGCAGGGAGACGGGCGCGAAGTCGCGCTGCGCGTCATAGGGCAGGCTGTTCATCATCAGCGGCAGCGTCGTCAGCTGCCCTGGCGTGCCGTAGAAGATCGTGTAGCCATCCGCCGGCGAGGTCGCGACATTCTGCGCCGCGACCGTGCCGCCCGCGCCGGGCCGGTTCTCCACCACCACGGGCTGGCCGAGCGCGCGCGCGAGGGGTTCCGCCACCATGCGCCCGACGCGATCCGCGCCGCCGCCCGGCGCGAAGGGGATCACCATGCGGAGCGGGCGGCTCGGCCACTCCGCCTGCGCCAGCGCGGGATGGGCGAGCGCGGTTGCGGCGAACGCGGCCAGGGCGGTGCGGCGTTCCATGGCATCTCCTCCTCGCGTCCCGTCTTGCGGGCAGCGTCGTTCAGCGGAAAAGCGTAGGACTCCGGCCAGGTGGGGACAACCCGGCCGACGTGCATTTCAGCCGCGCAGGATCACCGCATCCACGCCGACGCCGCCCTTCGGCAGCGCGATGAAAGGGTTGATCTCGACGCTCGCGATGTCGTCCGCATGCGCCGCGGCGAAACGGGACAGCGCGACCAGCGTATCGGTCAGTGCGTCCAGGTCCACCGGCGGCCTGCCTCGCGCGCCCTGCAGCAGCGCCGCGCCCTTCACCGAGAGGATCAGC
>JAYRQX010000893.1:0-1891 GCA_041910415.1 Acetobacteraceae bacterium
CAGGATGGCCAACTCGTTCAGCGCCTGCGGAATGCTGCTGTTGAAGCGCAGATATTCGCCGACACGCTGGAAGCGGTCCGCGACCGTCGGGCTGCGCAGCCAAGCGTTGAAGGGCCCGCGCAGCCCGCCGCGCGGGCCGGAGACAATGCCCTCGGCCACGCGGCGCTGCTCCTCCGTCATGGTCTCGGGCGTCAGCGTGGGGAAGCGTTCCTGGGTCATGGTTCCGTCCCTTGGTGGTCGCCGGGATCATCGGGGGCGCGGGGCCGGTTGTCACCCTTCCGCCGGCTCAAGCCCTGCCCTAGCCTGCGGATAACGGGGATTCGCGCGGGAGAGCAGGCGTGGCCTATGCGCTGCAGCAGCTGATCAACGGCGTCGCGCTCGGCATGATCTACGGGCTGATCGCGGTCGGCTACACGATGGTCTACGGCATCATCGGCATGATCAACTTCGCCCATGGCGATGTCTTCATGGTGGGCGCCTTCATCGCGCTGATCTCGCTGGTCCTGCTGGCCGCGGGCGGCATCATGGAAGGCCCGGCGGCGATCCTGATCGTGCTGCTCATCTCCCTCTGCGTCACCTCGCTCTATGGCTGGGCGCTGGAACGCGTCGCCTACCGGCCGCTCCGCGGCTCCTTCCGCCTTGCGCCGCTGATCTCGGCCATCGGCATGTCCATTGTGCTGCAGAACTACGTGCAGATCGCGCAGGGCGCGCGGCCGAAGCCGATGCAGGCGCTGCTGCCCGGCGGGTTCGAGGTGATGCGCCAGGGCGACTTCGTCGTGCAGATCACCAACACCCAGCTCGTGATCATCGTGGTCACCCTGGTCGTGCTCGCCATCTTCACCTGGCTGGTGACGAAGACGCCGCTCGGCCGCGCCATGCGCGCCTGCGAACAGGACCGGAAGATGGCGGCCCTGCTCGGCGTCAACACCGACCGCACCATCAGCCTGACCTTTGTCATCGGTGCCGCGCTCGCGGCGGTCGCGGGCAGCATGTATCTGCTGCGCTATGGCGTGATCGACTTCTACATCGGCTTCATCGCGGGCGTGAAAGCCTTCACGGCGGCGGTGCTGGGCGGCATCGGATCGCTGCCCGGCGCGGTGCTGGGCGGCCTGCTCATCGGCCTGATCGAGACCTTCTGGAGCGCCTATTTCAGCGTGCAATACAAGGATGTCGCTGCCTTCTCGATCCTGGTGCTGACGCTGATCTTCCTTCCCACCGGCCTGCTCGGCCGCGCGGAGGTCGAGAAGGTATGAGCGCGCCCGCCGCCGGCCTGCCGGCCGCCATGAAGGACGCGGCCATCACCGCCGCCATCGCCGCCGTGCTGTTCATTCCGATGGTCGGGCTGCGGACGGATGTCGGTCCCGCCGGCCAGCTCGTGCTGCGGGAGCGCTGGGGCGCGGTCGCGATCCTGGTCGGCCTCGCCTTCGCCGGGCGCGTCGCATTGCTGGCCTGGCGCGCGGCGCGCGGCACCGCGCATCGGGCCGCCAGCCCGGCACGGGAGGCGATGTTGCAGCGCCTCGGCCAAGCTGTCGCGCCACTGCTGCTCGCCGTCGCGATCCTGCTGCCCTTCATCCCCGGCACGGGGCGCTACGAGCTCGACCTCGGCATCCTCGTGCTGACCTATGTCATGCTCGGCTGGGGGCTCAACATCGTCGTCGGCTTCGCGGGGCTGCTCGATCTCGGCTACGTCGCCTTCTACGCGGTCGGCGCCTATTCCTACGCTCTGCTCGCGCAGACCTTTGGCCTCTCCTTCTGGGTCTGCCTGCCGCTCGCGGGCATCCTTTCGGCCTTCTGGGGCATCCTGCTCGGCTTTCCCGTGCTGCGGCTGCGCGGCGACTACCTGGCCATCGTCACGCTGGCATTCGGGGAAATCATCCGGGTACTGCTGATC
>JAYRQX010000894.1:0-6557 GCA_041910415.1 Acetobacteraceae bacterium
CGCCCTGTTCGCGCGCGACGGCCTTGAGGGCGCGAGCCTTCGCGCCATCGCGGCCGAAGCGGGCTACACGCCGGCCGCGCTCTACTTCCACTTCGAATCCAGGGAAGCGATCTATGCCGCGCTGCTGGAGGAAAGCCTGCAGGCGCTGAACGATGCGGTCTCGTCCGCGGTCATCGGTGCGACGGATCACGCCGGGCGTTTCGCGGCAGCAGCCATGGCCTTCTACGCCTTCTACCGCGACCGCCCGCAGGACCTCTCGCTGGGCTTCTATCTGTTCCGCGGCGGGCTCGCGCCGCGGGGCCTCGGGCCCGAGCGCGACCCGCTGCTGAACGCGGCGCTGCTGCGCGCGCTGCGGCCGCTGGAGGAGACGGCGCTGGCGATGGGCGCGAGCGGCGCGGCGGCCGAGGCCGCAACCCAGGCAACCTTCGCCCACGCCGCGGGCCTGCTGCTGCTGCGTCATACCGGACGCGCGCGGCTGTTCAGCGGGGAGACCGATGCGCTGATGCGGGACTTCGTGCGCGAGACGCTGGCGCGCCTCGGCGCCCGCTGACCGTTCCGGCTGGCCAAACGCGTACGCGATGGCTATGCAGGTCCGGACAACACGCCCCTTCCGACATGACGAACGCTTCAGTCCAGCCAAAGCCCGAGACGGCCGGTCCGCTCTATCAGCGCGTGGCCGACGATCTCATCGCCCGCATCCGCGGCGGCGAGCACGCGGTCGGCGCCATGCTGCCGACGGAGGTCGAGCTCTGCGCCGCCTACGGCGTGTCCCGCCACACGGTGCGGGAGGCGCTGCGGCTGCTGGAGACGATGGGGCTCGTGCTGCGCCGCCAGGGCGCCGGCACCATCGTGACGGCGCGGGAGACGCGCGACCGCTTCGTGCAGGAAATCTCCTCGGCCGAGGAACTGATGCAGTATCCCGAGAACACGCGCCTGCTGGTGCTGCGCGCGCGCAACGTGGCGGTGGAGCCGGCCACGGCGTCGGTGATCGGCTGCGCGCCGGGCGAGACCTGGCTGCGCGTGGAGGGCATCCGCCGCGTGCGCGTGACCGCGGCGCCCATCTGCACCACGACGCTGCACATCCCGCCCGACTATGCCGAGGTGGTGGATGTGATCGGCAACGAGCCGGGCCCGGTCTATGCGCTGATCGAACGCCGCTTCGGGCTGCGTATCGGACGCGTGGAACTGGACATCGCCGCGGCGACGGTGCCGGCCGAGCACGCGGCGCTGCTGGAGGTGGAGCCGGGGTCCGCCGCGCTGCTGATCCGCCGCCGCTACCTGGACGGCCAGGGCCGCGTCTTCGAGGTGAGCGAGAGCCTGCACCCGGCGCCGCGCTTCACCTACCGGCTGACGCTGCGCCGGGCCGAGACGGCGGAGGGCTAAGCCTTCGCCGCGATGCGATCCGCGATCGCCAGGATGCGTTCCGCGCGCTGCAAGATCGGGTAGTCCACGAAGCGCCCGTCCACCTGGATGGAAGCGAGGCCCTGGGCCTCGGCTTCCGCGAAGGCGGCGACGATCTTTCGCGCGCGTTGCACCTCGGTATCCGGCGGCGAATAGGCGGCATGCGCGGCCGCGATCTGGTCGGGGTGGATGCAGAGCCGGCCCTGGAAGCCAAGCACGGCGCCGCGGGTGCAGGAGGCTGCGTAGGCGGCCGTCTCGCGCAGCTCGATGAAGACCGTGTCGATCGGAGGCTCCAGCCCCGCGGCGCGGGAGGCGAGGACGATCTCGCTGCGCGCCGAGGCGAGCTCCTCCTCCCCGAGCGTCCAGGTGATGCCGAGATCGGTGGTGTAGTCGCCGGCGCCGAAGGCGAGGCGCTTCACGCGGCGCGAGGGCAGCGCGGCGGCGGCGCAGGCGAGGGCGCGAAGGGCCACGAGCCCGCGCGCGGTCTCGACGATGGGCATCACGTCGATGCCCCCGGCGGGCAGGCCGCGCTCGGCTTCCAGCGCGCCGATCATCCAGTCCACGGCGAGGAGCTGACCGGGCTCCTCCAGCTTCGGCAGCACGATGCCGTCGAGCCGCGGACGCACCACGGCCTGGATGTCGCCGAAGCAGAAGGGCGTGTCGAAGGCATTCACGCGGACATAGCCGCGGCAGCTGCGCGGGCGCTGCAACTGCGCGTTCACCGCATCGCGCGCCGCGACCTTTCTGGACGTTGCGACCGCATCCTCGAGGTCGAGGATCGCGGCGTCGGCGCCGACCTGCAGCGCCTTCTCGGCGCGGCGGGGATGGTCGCCGGGGGCGAAGAGGAAGGTGCGGTTGGGGCCGGTGTTCATGCCGTGCGCTCCGTGCCGCGCCATTCGCGGAGGATGTCGTCGCGATGCACGCCGAGCGGCGGCCCGAGCCAGCGCACGCGGCCCGGCGTTTCGGTCAGGCGCGGCACGGGGGCCGGCACGGCGACGCTGCGGTTCAGGCGCGGTTCGAAGACACGCGCGATGTTGCCGCGGGCTTCGTAGTGCGGGTCCTCGAAGATCTCGTCCACGGCATAGACGGGGCCGCAGGGGACCTGGCCTTCGGCGCAGGCCGAAAGAACCTCGTCGCGCGTCAGCGTGCCGGTCCAGTCGGCGACGATGCCGTCCACCTCGTGCCTGGCCGCTTCGCGCTGGCGGATGGTCGCGAAGCGATCGGGCGCGGCGAGGTCCGGGCGCTTCATCACCTGGCAGAGACGCTCGAAAATCTTGTCGCTGGTGCAGGCGATGGCGATCCAGCGGTTGTCCTTCGTCGGGTAGTGGCTGTGCGGGCAGACGTTCACCGTGCCCGGCCCCATGCGCTGGCGGATCGTGCCGAAGACGTCATAGGCCGGGCAGAGTTCGTCGAGGATGCGCCAGATGGTCTCGTAGAGGCCGATATCCACGATCTGGCCGCGGCCGTTCCGGTCGCGCTCGCGCAGCGCCATCATGACGCCGAGCGCGCCGTAGAGGCCGGACATGTAGTCTGCCAGAGTTGCGGACCCGGGCGTGACGGGCGGGCGGTCGGGATAGCCGGCCAGAAAGGAAATCCCGCCGAAGGCGTTGGCGATGCGGCCGAAGCCGGGACGTTCGTGATAGGGGCCGGTCTGGCCGTAGCCGGAGACGCGCAGCATCACGAGCTTCGGGTTGATGCCGCTCAGCACCTCCCAGCCGAGGCCCCATTTCTCCAGCGTGCCGGGCTGGAAATTCTCGCAGACCACATCCGCCGCGGCGACCAGCGTCTTCAGCGTCCCCGCACCCTCCGGCGTGCGCAGGTCGAGCTCGATCGAGCGCTTGTTGCGCGCTTCGGAGAGCCACACCAGGCTGTCGCCGCATGCCGTCATGGAGCCGAATTTGCGCGTGGGATCGCCGGTCCCCGGCATCTCCACCTTCACGACATCGGCGCCGAATTCGGCGAGCACGGTCGCGCAATAGGGCGCGGCGATGAAGGTGGCGAGGTCGAGGACGCGGATGCCCGTGAGCGGGCCGTCGGTCTGCGGCGTGGTCATGTCCTGGCGTTTCGCTCCTGCGTCGGCGTTCTTCATAGGGTTCCGGGGCGGGGCTGGCCAGAGGGGTTGTCCGGACCTTTACAGCCTGGTCCCGCCATGCGGATATGGCGGCCAGGAACCATCGAGGAAACGCAACCATGGACGCGCTGCCCACCAGCCTGGCCGATACCGCGACGACCATCCCCGTCTCCTCCCAGCTCGCGACCTTCGCGGCGACGCTGCGGGCCGAGGAGATTCCGTCCGACGTGATGGAGCAGGCGAAGCGGCACATGCTGGATTGCCTCGGCATCGCGCTCGCCTCCTCCGGCTTCGATTTCGCGCATCGCACGGCCAATGCGCTGCAGGGCCTGGCGGGCGCCGGTTCGCATCCCGTCATCGGCTATTCGATGAAGCTGCCGTTGCGCGATGCCGTCATGCTGAACGGCACGCTGATGCATGGGCTCGACTTCGACGACACGCATTCGGATGCGGTGGTGCATGGCTCGGCGAGCGCGGTGCCAACGGCGCTGGGGATGGCGCGGGAACACGGGGCGAGCGGGCGCGAGGCGCTGGCGGCCTATATCCTCGGCATCGAGGCGTCGTCGCGCATCGGCGCCGCGGCGCAGGGCGCGTTCCACCAGCTGGGCTTCCACCCCACGGGCATGGTGGGGGCGTTCGGGGCGTCGCTGACCGCGGGGCGGCTGGCGGGTGTCACGGCCGCGCAGATGGCCGCGGCGCAGGGTGTCATTCTCTCGATGGCCGCAGGGTCGCTGGAATTCCTGGAGGACGGGTCCTGGACGAAGCGCATCCATCCCGGCTGGGCGGGCGTCTGCGGCATCACCGCGACGGCGCTCGCACGCGCCGGCTTCAAGGCGCCACCGGCGCCGTACGAAGGCCGCTTCGGCCTGTTCCACACCTATCTCGGCGGCAAGTCGCCGGCGGGCTTCGCCGCGCGCTGCACGGAACGGCTGGGCGATCTGTGGGAGTTCCGCAACGTCGCGCTGAAGCCTTACCCGTGTTGCCACTTCAACCATGCGATCGCCGATGCGACGCTGGCGCTGCGCAAGAAGCACAAGCTGACGCCCGACATGATCCGCAGCATGACGGCGCTGCTGCATCCCGGGCAGTACAAGATCGTCTGCCAGCCCGAGGAGTCGAAGAAGGCGCCGGCCAACTCCTATGACGCGCAGTTCAGCGTGCACTACACCATGGCGGCGTCCATCCTGCATGGCCGCTTCACCCTGGATGAGCTCGACGAGCAGGCGATCCGCGACCCGCGCGCGCTCGATCTCTGCGCGAAGGCGCATTACGCCGAGGATCCGGACAGCCGCTTCCCGCGCTACTATTCGGGCGAGGTGGTGATCGAGACCACCGATGGCCGCACGCTGCGCCACCGCGAGGAGTTCAACCGCGGCTCCGACGGCCAGCCGCTGGGTGCCGCGGATGTCGAGCGGAAGTTCACCGACAACGCATCCCGCGTCCTCTCCCCGGCACGGGTGCGGCAGGTGCTGGATCTCGCCCTGTCGCTCGACAAGGCGGACGATGTGATCGCCCTGACCGACTCCCTTGCAGCGTGAGCATCCCGACGTGACCGAACGTTCAGAAAAAATGGCGCTGGTGGCCTTCCTGCAGGCCCAGAATTGCTCGAACTACCCGGCGTCCTGGCGCCATCCCGCGACGATGCAGGACTACCTGACGCCGGACTACTATCAGCGCATCGCCCGCATCCTGGAGGCGGGAAAGTTCCACATGGCCTTCTTCGACGATCGCCTGGCGCTGCCGGACATCTACGCCGGCGACCACGCGGAGGCGGTGCGGCATGGCATCCGCGTGGTGAAGATGGACATCATCCCCATCCTCACCGCCATGGGGCTGGCGACGAGCAGGCTCGGCCTGGGCGCCACCTACTCGACGACCTATTTCGAGCCGTTCCATGTGGCGCGCGTCTTCGCGACGCTCGATCACATGCTGGGCGGGCGGGTCGCGTGGAACGTGGTGACATCGCTGAACGACAGCGAGGCGCGGAACATGAACCTGGCGCAGCATCTGGGCCATGACGCGCGCTACGACCGCGCGGACGAGTTCATGGAAGTGGTGCTCGGCCACTGGGATACGTGGGAGGACGGCGCCATCCGGCATGACCGCGAGGGCGGCGTCTTCGCGAACCCGGAGAAGGTCCACCGGCTGGATCACCGCGGACGGTATTTCCAGTCGCGCGGCCCCTTCACCGTGCCGCGCACGCCGCAGGGCCGGCCGGTGCTGTTGCAGGCCGGGCAGTCGGGACGCGGAAAGACCTTCGCGGCGCGCTGGGGCGATCTGATCTTCGTGATCTATCCGAACCTGAAGGTCGGCCGGAACGTGTACGCCGACTTCAAGCAGCAGGTCGCGGCGACGGGGCGCGATCCCGCGACGGTGCGCGTCTGCCCGGCCATCTATGCCGTGGTCGCCGAAAGCCGCGCGATGGCGGAGGAGAAGCTGGCGCTGATCGAGGGGCTCGCGGATCCGATGGACGGGCTCGCGCTGCTCTCGGAAGTGCTGAACTACGATTTTTCGACCAAGGGCATGGACGAGGCTTTTTCCGAGGAGGAGATGGCCTCGATCAGCGGGCTGCAGGCGATCCGCGACCGCGTGGTGACCCTCTCCGGCAAGACGACGCCGACGGTGCGGGACTTCGTGCAGTTCAGCGCGCGTGGCACGGTGCGCGAATTCCCGGTCTTCTGCGGCACGGCGAAGGACGTGGCCGACCAGATGGAGGAGTGGTTCCAGGGCGGCGCCTGCGACGGCTTCGTGCTCGCGGCGACGCACATGCCGGGCAGCTACGAGGACTTTGTTCGTCTGGCCGTGCCGGAACTGCAGCGGCGCGGGCTGTTCCGCACGGACTATTCCGGCAGCACGCTGCGCGAGAATCTGGGCCTGCCGAAGCCGATGATCGGCGACTGGAAGCGCGCTAGCTGAACTCGGCGATGGCGCGCCGCTCCAGGCGGTGCGCCTGCCACGCCACGGCGGCGCCGCCGGCCGAAAGCAGGCCGGCGAGTGCGAAGGCCGTGGCGTAGGAGCCGATCGCGGCGACCAGCAGCGCGAAGCCGGACGGACCCAGCACCGCGCCCAGGAAGGTGACGGCCAG
>JAYRQX010000895.1:0-3583 GCA_041910415.1 Acetobacteraceae bacterium
CATCGGGCAGGAAGCGGTCGCCGTCGGTGTCTGCGCGAACCTGAAGCGCGCGGACCGGATCACATCGACGCATCGTGGGCACGGCCATGCCATCGCGAAGGGATCGGACATCCGCGCGATGATGCTGGAGCTCTACGGGCGCGCGGGCGGGTCCTGCGGCGGCAAGGGCGGGTCCATGCACATCGCGGATTTTGCCGCCGGCATGTTAGGCGCGAATGGTGTGGTGGGCGCGGGCATCCCGATCGCCTGCGGCGCGGCGCAGGCCATGCGGCTCCGCAAGGAAGACGCGGTCGTCGCCTGCTTCTTCGGTGACGGAGCGGTGAACCGCGGGCCGTTCCTGGAGGGGCTGAACTGGGCGGCGCTGTACCGCCTGCCGCTGCTGTTCGTCTGCGAGGACAACGGCTTCGCCGCCTTCACCCGCGGCAGCGCGGTCACGGCGGGACCGGGACCGGCCGCGCGCGCGGAAGCCTGCGGCGTGCCGGCGCGCCGCGTGGATGGGGAGGATGTGCTGGCCGTGGATGCCGCCGCGGCGGACCTCGTCGCGCTGATCCGCGGCGGCGCCGGGCCGCAATTCCTGCACGCCATATGCTACCGCTGGGAGGGGCATACGGGCACCGACTCCGCGGCCTATCGCCCGGCCGCGGAGGCGCAGGCCGCGCGCGGGCGGGACTGCATCCGGCGGCTCGCGGATGTGCTGGTCGCGGATGGCGTGTCGCACGCCGAGCTTGCCCGCATCGAGCGTGATGCCGATGCCGAGATGGCGGCGCTGCGCGACGCCGCGTGGTCCGCGCCCTGGCCAATGCCAGAAGCCGCCTTCACCGATGTGCAGGATGCCGGAGCGCCGTCATGGCACGCCTGAGCTTCGCGGAAGCCACACGCCGCGCCCTCGCCGCCGAGATGCGGCGCGATCCGCTGGTCTGGGCATTGGGAGAAGACCTCGCCCAGGGCGGCATCTTTCGGCAGTACGCCGGGCTCGTGGACGAGTTCGGGACGGACAGGATCGTCTCCACCCCGATCAGCGAGTCCACGATCATGGGCGCGGGCCTCGGCGCCGCGCTCTGCGGCACGCGGCCGATCATCGAAATGCGGATCGCCGACTTCACCCTCTGCGCCATGGACGAGCTGGTCAGCCAGGTCGCCAAGGTCCGCTACATGCTGGGCGGCCAGGCGCGGGCGCCGCTGGTGGTGCGCATGCCGCAGGGCATGTGGCGCAATTCGGCCGCGCAGCACAGCCAGTGCCTGGAAGCCTGGCTGGTGCACATCCCCGGCCTCGTCGTCCTGGCCCCCGGCACGCCTGCCGACGCCGCGGGGCTGCTCACCGCCGCCATCCGCTCCGACGACCCCGTGGTGATCCTGGAGCCCAAGAACCTCTGGACCGCCGAGGGCGAGGCGCCTGACGAAGCGGCGCCCATCCCCTTCGGCGTCGCGCGCCACGCCGCCCGGGGCGATGCGCTGACCATCGTCACCTGGTCCGCGACGGTGCCGGAGGTCGAGCAGGGCGCGCGGGAGAGCGGCATCGCCTGCGACGTCTTCGATCTCCGCTCCCTCTGGCCCTGGGACGAGGAGGCCATCGTCGCCTCCGCCGCCCGCACCCGCCGCCTGCTGGTGGTGCATGAAGCCGTCACCACGGGCGGCTTCGGGGCGGAGGTCGTGGCCCGGGTCACCGAACGCCTCGGCCCCGGCGGGCTCGATGCCGTGCAGCGCCTGGGCGCCGCGCGCGCGCCCGTGCCCTTCTCGCCACCGCTCGAGGACGCGATCCGCATCACCCCGCTGCGCGTGGCCGAGGCCATCCGCCGGCTCGCGCCGAAATAGGAAATTTCGTCGTTGGCGTGGAGCGGAGAATGCCGCCCTACGGGTCATTTCCCGGGTGGGAGAGAAAACTTTCGCTTGCCGGCGTTCGCCGCCCGTGGTGGCTTCCGCCGCAGTGCCGCAGGGCATGGAGGAGAAAGCCATGAGCATTCAGATCGGTCAGGTCGCCCCGGATTTCGAGGCCGAGACCACCCAGGGCAAGATCAGGTTCCACGAATGGATCGGCAATTCCTGGGCCATCCTGTTCAGCCATCCCAAGGACTTCACCCCGGTCTGCACGACCGAACTTGGCGCGGTGGCCAAGCTGAAGCCCGAATTCGACAAGCGGAACACCAAGGTCATCGGCCTCAGCGTCGATCCCGTGGGGGACCATTCCCGCTGGGCCGAGGACATCAAGGAAGTGACCGGCGCGACCGTCACCTTCCCGATCATCGGCGACCCGTCGCTGGCGGTCTCCAAGGCCTACAACATGCTGCCGGCCGGCGCGGGCGACACCGCCCAGGGCCGCACCGCGGCGGACAATGCAACGGTGCGCGTGGTCGTCTTCATCGGGCCGGACAAGCAGATCAAGTCCTACCTGGCCTACCCGATGACGGCAGGCCGCAACTTCAAGGAAATCCTCCGCCTGCTGGACAGCCTGCAGCTCACGGCCAAGCACAAGGTCGCGACCCCCGCGGACTGGACGCATGGCGAGGACGTGATCATCGCGGGCTCCGTCAACAACGACCAGGCGAAGGAGCTCTTCCCGGGCGGCTGGAAGGCGCCGAAGCCCTATCTGCGCATCGTGCCGCAGCCGAAGGCCTGACCTTCCGCCGGACTGAACCGGAGAGGCGCGGCACCGTCCGCGCCTCTCGCAATTCGGGACCCGCCTGGTGCTATCCTCCCGTCCCAAGAACCACGGGAGGATCGGGATGCGCACCATCCCCGCGCGCCGCCGCGCGTTGCTGCTTGGTCTTGGCGCCGGCGTGCTGGCGCGGCCGTCCTTCGGCCAACCGCGCTTTCCCGATCGCCCGATCCGCGTGTTCGTGCCCTGGACGCCCGGTGGTGCGACCGACATCCAGATGCGCAGCGTCTGCGAACAGGCCTCCCGCCGCCTCGGCCAGCCGGTGATCGTCGAGAACAAGCCCGGCGCGTCAGGCACGCTCGGCGCGCAGGCGATCGCCCGCGATGCGCGGCCGGATGGCTACACGCTGTCCCAGATGCCGAACGGCGTCTTCCGCATGCCCGCGATGATGGAGCGCGCGCCCTGGGATCCCATGCGCGACTTCACCTGGATCATCCGCCTGGTCGGCTACATGGGCGGCGTGATCGTGCGGCCGGACGCGCCCTGGCGGACGATGCCGGAACTGATCGGCTACGCGCGGGCCAATCCGGGGCGCGTGAATTACGGCACGCCCGGCGCCAACACGACCGATGTGCAGATGACCAGGCTGGCGCGGCTGGCCGGCATCGAATGGGTGGCCGTGCCCTTCCGCGGCGCCGCGCCCAACATGCAGGCGCTGCTGGCGGGCGACATCCACTTCTCGGCCGAGACCAGCGCCTGGGCCGACATGGCGCTGGAGGGCCGCTTCCGCCCCCTCGCGGTCTGGATGAGCGAGCGCGCGCGGCGCTTTCCTGATGTGCCGACCTTCCGCGACCTCGGCTACGACGTGCTGGGCGAGAGCACCTATGGCATCGCCGGCCCGCGCGGGATGGAGCCGGAGGTCGTGCAGATCATCCATGACGCCTTCAAGGAGGCGGTGCACGACCCCGCGCATCTGGCGGTGATCGCGCG
>JAYRQX010000896.1:0-2379 GCA_041910415.1 Acetobacteraceae bacterium
GCGCGCGACGGGTTTCGAACTCGTCGCGGTGCCCGGGCTGATCCCGGATGCGGACTTCTTCGACCATCTCGCCGCCAGGCGCTTTCCCGTGACGAACTGGATCAGGAAGCCCGAGGAACTCGACTATATCGTGGAGCCCGACATCTTCCACGACTTCCTCGGCCATGTGCCGCTGCTGACCAACCCGGCCTTCGCCGACTTCATGCAGGCCTATGGCGAACTCGGCCGCCACGCGCAGGCGATGGATGCGCTGCGGCCGCTGGCGCGGCTCTACTGGCACGCGGTGGAGTTCGGGCTGATCGTCGAGGAGGGCAGGGTGCGCGCCTATGGCGCCGGCATTCTGTCGTCACGCGCCGAGACGCTGCACGCGACGACCTCGCCCGGCGCCAGGCGCCTGCGCTTCGATCTCGCGCGTGTGCTGCGAACCGAGTTCTTCATCGACGACCTGCAGCCGACCTACTTCGTCATCAACGACTATGCGTCGCTGTTCGATGCGGTGCGCGCCGCGCCTGGGCTGCTCGCCATGGCGCGCGACGCCAAGCCCATCCCGCCCGGCGGCGCCGATCCCGCCGACATCCCCGTCACGCTCGACTGAAGGACGCCGCCATGGACATCCCGCCCGACCGCACGCCCGTCGCCGGCACGATCTGCGAGGCCAATCCGATGGGCACCGACGGCTTCGAATTCGTCGAGTTCACCGGACCGGACACGGCCTATCTGGAAGGGCTTTTCGCGCAGCTCGGCTTCACCGCGGTCGCGAAGCATCGGTCGAAGCAGGTGACGCTGTGGCGGCAGGGCGAGGTCAACTTCGTCCTCAACGCCGAGCCCGAATCCTTCGCGCAATCCTTCGGCCGCGTGCACGGCCCCTGCGCCTGCGCCATGGCGTTCCGCGTGGCCGATGCCGCCGCGGCCCATGACCGCGCCATCAAGCTCGGCGCGCGGCCCTTCCACGGCCGCGTCGGCCCGATGGAGCTCAACATCCCGGCGATCGAGGGCATCGGCGGATCGCTGATCTACCTGGTCGATCGCTATGGCCCGAAGGGCAGCATCTGGGACGTGGATTTCCGCTGGATCGACGGCGCGGACCGCACGCCGCGCGGCCATGGGCTGACGGTGATCGACCACCTCACGCACAATGTGCATCGCGGCCGGATGGACGCCTGGTCGGGCTTCTATGAACGCCTCTTCAACTTCCGCGAAATCCGCTACTTCGACATCGAGGGCAAGCTGACCGGGCTGAAATCCAAGGCCATGACCTCGCCCTGCGGCCAGATCCGAATCCCGATCAACGAGAGCAGCGACGACAAATCGCAGATCGAGGAATTCCTGCGCGCCTATCACGGGGAAGGGATCCAGCACATCGCCATGGGCACGACCGATATTTTTGGGAGTGTGGAAGGTTTGCGAGACCGCGGCGTGCGATTCCTGGACACACCCGACACCTATTATGAGCTTCTTCCGAAGCGCCTGCCCGACACCGGCGAGGACATCGCCCGCATGCAGTCCAACCGAATCCTGATGGACGGCTCGCCTTCCGGCGGGCGGCTGCTGCAGATCTTCACCGACACGGTCATCGGCCCGATCTTCTTCGAACTCATCCAGCGCAAGGGCGACCAGGGCTTCGGGGAAGGCAATTTCCGCGCGCTTTTCGAGAGCATCGAGCTCGACCAGATTCGCCGTGGCGTGCTGAAGGACCCCGGGGCGGCAGCCTGATCCACCCGCCCGTTCCGCAATAGTAGTCTTTGGCTATAGAAACAGCTAAATCCTTCACGCGGCTTGCATATTCCGGGCCGGTGCGGTTCAAAGCCGGATGACTTGGTCGATCCTCGTGCGGGACGCGGCGACCGGCGCGGTCGGGGCCGCGCTGTGCACGCGGTTCTTCGCCGCTGGCGCCCTCTGCCTCCGGGCCGAGGGCGGGGTCGGCGCCCTCTCCACCCAGGCCCTGGTCAATCCCCGTTTCGCGCCCGAGGGCATGGAGCGCCTTCGCCGCGGCGAGGCGCCCGATACCGCCTGCGCCGCCCTGGTCGCGAGCGACCCCGGTGCCGGGGCACGGCAACTGCACCTGCTGGCCGCCGATGGCCGCAGCACCCGGCATACCGGGGCCGGCTGCGTGGACTGGGCCGGGCACCTGGCGGCGCCCGATGTTTCCGTCGCCGGCAACATGCTGGCCGGGCCGGAGGTGCTGGAGGCGACGCTGGCCGCCTTCCTGGAGACCGCGGGCCAGCCGCTGGCCTCGCGCCTGATCGCGGCGTTGGAAGCCGGGGAGGGTGCCGGCGGCGACAAGCGGGGGCGGCAATCCGCGGCGCTGGTCATCGCCTCGGCCGATCCCTGGCCCGATCTCGATCTCCGCGTGGACGACCACCCCGATCCCATCGGGGA
>JAYRQX010000897.1:0-3075 GCA_041910415.1 Acetobacteraceae bacterium
ACGCTGGCGGCCGCGTCGCGGGCGCGCACGGGCTCGCCATCATGGAAGCGCAGCCCGCGGCGGAGGCGGATGGCGACGCGCCGCCCCTCCTCCTCGATAACATGGCCTGCGGCCATCTGCGGCTGCGGGCGGAAATGTTCGTCGAGGCCATAGAGCGTGTCCCACACCAGGTAGCCATGGGCGCGGGTGATGTAGGTGGTCGTCACGATCGGGTCGGGGATGCCGAGATCCGTGATCGGCACGAAGCGCAGCAGCCGCGCCGGTTGCGCGGCGGCGGGCCGCGCCAGCACGGCCGCGCCCGCAAGCGCCCCGAGGTCCCGTCGTCGCATCCCCGTCTCCCGCTGCGCCACCCCTGACGCTTCGGCGGCAGGACGACGCAGGTTACCCGGGTTGCACCGTGGTTTCACTTCGTCATTCGGCGACCGGCCCGACCGGCGCTAGGATCACGCCAACACGCCGGAGCCTGCCTTGCGTCCCTTCCTGCTGCGCCTGCATCGCATCCTCTTCCTCGTCTTCGCCCTGCCGTTGCTGCTGGTCGTCGGCACCGGGCTCATCATCTCTTTCGAGCCGATCCTGGCCGCGCGCAGCGTCCCCGGCGGCCGCCTGACGATGGAAGCCTTCGAACCCGCGCTGCGCCGCGCCGACCCCGATGGCCGCGCCAATGCGATGTTCGTCGATGCCCATGCCGGCAGCTTCACCCTTGGCGGCCGCGGCGCCGCGCGCTTCGCGCTGGCGACCGGCGAGAAGCTGCCGGATGCCGAGGAAGGGCCGGGCCTCATGCGCACCGCGCGCGGCCTGCACCAGAGATTGCTGCTGGACGAGGTGGGCGCGTTCATCGTCGTCGCCAGCACGATCGGCCTGCTGCTCCTGCTGACGATCGGCCTGGTCCTCGGCCTGCCGAGGCGGCTGCGACACACCATGCTCGGCTGGCACAGGGGAATCGGATGGTTCCTCTCGCCGCTGCTGATCCTGAGCCCCGCGACCGGGCTGATGCTCGCCTATGGCTGGTTCGCGCCACCGCGCGGCGCCCCGGTGCCGCCTCCGGCCAACCTGACCGAAGCGGTGCGCATGGTCGCGGCGCAACACGACCTGAACGACGTCGTCTGGATCCGCCGCCGCGGCCCGAACCTGATCGCGCGCCTGCGCGATGGCAGCGAATGGCGCGGCTTCGTCGTGGGCCGCGACGGGCTGGCGCCGCAGCCGCGCAATTGGCCGCGCCTGCTGCATGAAGGGAATTGGAGCGGCGCCGTCTCGGGCGGGCTGAACGTGGCGGTTTCGGTGGCCTTGCTGGGCCTGCTGGGGACGGGGGGCGTGGTGTGGTACCGCCGCCGGCGCCTGCGGCTGGACGCCCGAGCCCGGCGCCGGGCGGCGGAAGCGGCGGCGGGATAGATCATCCCCGTTGCGGAAAGGCCGCGGGAGGGTACAGAAGGCGCCAGCCGCAACGGAATCCCCATCGCATGTTTCACGATCCCTCCCGCCGCCGCCTGCTCGGCCTTGCCGCCGGCGGCGCCGTCGCGGCCACGCTGCCAGGCTGCAACTTGCCGGTCCGCCACGCCGCCGTGTCGCGCGGCCAGGCGAACAGCGCAACCGTTCTGGGCGTGCTGAATGAGCGCTACCGCCCCGGCGCCTCGGATGACGGCCTGACGCGGGAGGTGCTCGACGCGGTGGAACGCCGCCGCCGCGTGCTCGGCCTGCGCCCGGGGCAGGAGATGCCGCCGCTGCAGTTGCTGGCCGTCTCGGGCGGCGGCGACAACGGCGCCTTCGGGGCCGGGCTGCTGAACGGATGGACCGCGCGGGGCGACCGGCCGGTCTTTGATCTGGTGACCGGCGTCAGCACGGGCGCGCTGACCGCGCCCTTCGCCTTCCTGGGCCCGGCCTGGGACGACGCGCTCCGCCGCGTCTATACCGAGGTCACGCTGGCCGATGTGCTGGTGCAGCGCTCGCTCCTCGCCTTCGTCTTCAACGACGGCATGGCCGATACGACGCCGCTGTTCCACATGATCTCGCGCGAGCTCGACGAGCGCATGATGGTGGAACTCGGCAAAGCCTATGACGACGGGCGCCTGCTGCTGATCGGCACGACCGATCTGGATGCGCAGATGCCGGTCGTGTGGAACATCGGCGCCATCGCCAAGAGCGGGCATCCCCGGGCGCTCGAGACCATCCGCCGCATCCTTCTTGCGTCCGCCGCGATTCCCGGCGCCTTCCCGCCCGTGCTCTTCGACGTGACCGTGAATGGCGAACAGCGGCAGGAGCTGCATGTCGATGGCGGTGCCATCGCGCAGACCTTCCTCTATCCCTCAGCCGTCACGGCGCAGCGCCGCGCGCGCATGCAGCGCGGCCAGCGGGTGGCGCCGGGCCATGCCTATGTGATCCGCAATGCGCGACTCGATCCGGAATGGGCGTCGGTGGAACGCCGCAGCTATTCCATCGCCGGGCGGGCGATCAGCACCATGATCGCGGCATCGGGCGTCAACGACGTCATGCGGATCTGGAACAATGCGCGGCGCGACGGCATCGAGTACAACCTCGCCTTCATCGGGTCCGACTTCACGATGGAATACACGACGCCCTTCAATCAGGCCTATATGCGCGCGCTGTACCAGTACGGGTTCGACAAGGCGCGCATGGGCTATCCCTGGTCCCATCAGCCGCCCTTCTGACGGCAGGAGGAGAACGACATGGCGGAAATCCGCTGGGAGCGCATGACCGCCCCCGAGCTGCGCGCGATGGCCGAGCGCGACGCGATCGTGGTGCTGCCCGTCGCGAGCCTGGAGCAGCACGGCCCACACCTGCCGGTCTGGACCGACAGCTTCATCGGCCACGCCGTTTCGGTGCGCGCGGCGGAGCTGTGCACGGACCTTCCCGTCGTCGTGCTGCCCCCGATGTGGATGGGGCTGTCCGAGCATCACTTCCCCTTCGGCGGGACGATCAGCCTGGACTACGCGGCCTTCGCCGCGGTGCTGCGTTGCGTGGTGAAGTCGATCCTGGCGGACGGCTTCGGCAAGCTGATGCTGTTCAACTCCCATGGCGGGAACATCGAGCCGCTGGCGGTGGCGTCGCGCGAGCTCGCGC
>JAYRQX010000898.1:0-3863 GCA_041910415.1 Acetobacteraceae bacterium
GCATGCTGTCCGCATGACCGGCGGATCGGCACAGCCGACCGCGAGCGGGCCGCATTCGCGGCCTCGGCACGAGTCAAAGCCTCGTGCCGCAGGTATCAGACGGAGTCGATGTCGAGCAATGTGGGCCCGGAGGCGCTGGTGCCGCCGGATCACCCGCTGCGGGCGATCCGGACGTTGGTGAACGCGGTGCCGGAGCGGCTTAGATTGGCTGCTTCCAGCCGATCGGACCGTGCCTCAGCGTCCGTCGCCTTCGATCATCGGGCGCTCCTCCGGGCAGAGCCAGGCATAGACCACGCCGCCGAGCACGCCGCCGATGATCGGTGCGACCCAGAACATCCAGAGTTGCGACAGCGCCGCCGTCTCGGCGAAGAAGGCGACGCCGGTGCTGCGTGCCGGGTTCACGCTGGTCTGCGTGACGGGGATGCTGATCAGGTGGATCAGCGTCAGGCAGAGGCCGATCGCCAGCGGCGCGAAGCCTGCCGGTGCCTTGCCATGCGTCGCGCCGAGAATGACGAAGAGAAAGAAGAAGGTCATCAGCACTTCGCAGATGAAGCCGGCGACCATGCTGTACTTGCCGATGGACAGGTCGCCATAGCCGTTCGACGCGAAGCCGCCGACCTGGAAATCCGCCTTGCCCGTTGCGATCACATAGAGGATTGCAGCGCCGGCGATCGCGCCAGCCACCTGCGCGATGATGTACGGCACCGCCTCGCTGGCCTTGAACCGCCCGCCCGCGACGAGCCCCAGCGTGACCGCCGGATTGAGGTGGCAGCCCGAGACGTGGCCGATCGAATAGGCCATCGTCAGCACCGTAAGCCCGAAGGCGAAGGACACGCCGAGCAGGCCGATGCCGACATTCGGGAAGGCCGCGGCGATCAGCGCGCTGCCGCAGCCGCCGATGACGAGCCACGCCGTGCCGAAGAACTCGGCGGCCAACTTGCGTTCCATGGATTCTCTCCCCCACCGCACGCTCGAGCGACCAGTGCCCGCCAGCGCGACGGGAAGGACTGTAAAGGAAGGTTTGCTCGAAAGGGCAATAAACTTACCTCGTCCAGCGCGGACCCTACATCGCCGGCAGGATCACAAAAGGCCGTGCCGCGAGGAACGCCGCTGCGGCGCCCAGCACGCGCGCATCCGTGAAGCGTGGGCCGGCGATCTGGAGCCCGACCGGCAGCCCCGCAGGCGTCAGGCCGCAAGGCACGGAGATCGCCGGCGCATGCGCCAGGTTGAAGGGATGGGAAAACTCCGCCCAGCCGACCCAGTCATAGGCATGCTGCGGCCAGTGCGGCGGACAGACATGGCCAAGCGGGAAGGCCGCGACCGAGGCCGAGGGCGTCAGCAGCAGGTCGTAGCCTTCGAACCAGCGCGCGACCTCGGCGGCAAATTCGAAGCGCCTGGTCTGCCAAGGCACCGCTTCCGCCCCATCGATGCGCGAGGCGCGGATCCAGGCCAGCAACCCGGCGTCGAGCAGGTGCTCCTGCTCCGGCGGCGGCAGCATGGGCATGGCGAGCAGCGTCCAGATGGCCCGCCCGATGTCGGGCGCCTTGGCGCCCCAGGCCGGCGTCACCTGTTCGACCATCGCACCCATCGCCTCGAAGGTACGGGCGGCGTCGGCGACGAGCGTCGCGACCTCATCGTCCACGCGCGCATGGCCGAGATCGGGGCTGTAGGCGATGCGCAGGCCCTGCACCGACGGCACCGCCGTCGCGGCGTCGAAGCGTTCCGGCAGCGAGGTCGGATCCTCGGGCGAAGGCCCGGACATCACCTGCAGCATCAGCGCCGCATCCTCAGCGCTTCGCGTGATCGGGCCGGCGTGGGAGAGCATGTGCCCGGCGACAGGGGGGTAGGGTACGCGTCCGAAGGTGGGCTTGAGCCCGACCACGCCGCAGAAATGCGCGGGCAGGCGTACCGAGCCCGCGCCATCCGTGCCGAGATGCAGCGGCGCGACGCCGGCGGCGCAGAGCGCGGCGGCGCCGGACGAAGACCCGCCTGCGGTGTAGCCATGCTTCCAGGGATTGTGGGTGGGGCCGGAGAGCGGGCTGTCCGAATAGGCCATCCAGCCACGGTCCGGCAGCGTGGTCTTGCCGAGGATGATGGCGCCCGCCTGACGCAACCGCGCGACCAGTGGTGCATCCGCGGCATCGGGCGTCGCGTCCGTCAGCGGCGAGCCCTTGCGCGTGGGCGTGCCGGCCACGGCCTGCACGTCCTTGATCGTCGCCGGCACGCCATGCAGGGGCCCAAGCGGATCGCCGCGTATCACCGCCGTCTCCGCCGCACGCGCTGCGGCCATCGCCTGCTCCGCCAGCAGCACCTGGAAGCCGTTGATGCGGGGGTTGACCCGCTCGATGCGCGCGAGCGTCGCCTGCATCACCTCGACCGGCGAGGCGCGACGTGAGGCGACGAGCGCCGCGATGTCACGCGCGCCCGCGGTCGCCAGGTCTGTCGTCGTCATCGGTCTCTCGCCCCTTTGTCCGGGGCGAGAGTGCCGGGCCGGGGCTGCTTCGAGAAGGGGCGGGTTCGAGCGGCCCGCCCGCGGGGTCAGCGCATGAATGCGACGAGCACGGCGCCGGCGATCGCGCCGATGATCACGTACACCACGATCGCGGCGACGATGACGGCGATGGTGAAGACCAGCGCCTTGTCCGGCGCTACGCGCGCCACGACCGGTCCGCCGAGATAGTAGACGTAGAGGCTGTAGATCCCGCCCACCAGCGCGATGATCCCGCCAAGCACGGGAATGAAGCTGAAGAACTGCGCGACCCAGGACGAGGTCGGCGCGAAGGCCGCGAGTTTCATGGCGGCGATCGGATCCTGCGGCCCACCGAATTGCGGGGCGAGGAATTCGATGATCTTCCCGATCACGAAGACACCGATGCAGGCAAGGATGAAGCCGAAGATGGCACCGACGATGCCGGCGACGATGCCGCCGAAGAACAACCCGCTCAGCAGGCTGCCGATCGCCGCGACGCCAGCCATGGGCATGACATAGCCGCGGAACAGTTCGGCGACATCCGTGGATTCGGCAGCCACGACCTGCCATTCCTGCGCCGGGGTCAGAATCATGCCCTTGGCGCGAGAGACGATGTCCATAACGCTGATCTCCCCCTGCCGCGATGCCTTCCCGCCCGCGGACCGGGCTGGATACTGCCGGTGACCTTCGCGTCGCGGCAAGCTTTCAGTGCACCGGCAGGATGGATTCCCCGGCCCCGCCGAGTGGCACCGCCTGCCTGCTTCTGCCAGTCTCGGCCGGATGCCGAATCCGCCCGCCCCGTCCGCGCCGCCCCATGTCGGGCGGGACCGGCGCTTCGCGATCCTCGTTGCCCTCGGCTTTTCGGCGGGGGTGCCGCTTCCGCTCGTGGCGGGCCAGGTACTTCGCCAGTGGTTCACGGAATCCGGCCTGTCGCTGGCCGAGATCGGCCTCACCGCGCTGATCGGTCTCGCCTACGCCTTCAAATTCCTCTGGGCGCCGGCGCTGGACGCGATCCGGCCTCGCTTCCTCGGCCGCAGGCGCGGCTGGCTGATCGTGATCCAGGCGGCGCTGATCGTCGCCATCGCGCTCACCGGGCTGCAGGATCCGCGGTTCGCGCCCATCGGCGTCGCAGCCCTGGCCTCGCTCGTCGCGTTTCTGTCGGCCAGCCAGGATATCGTCATCGATGCCTGGCGCATCGAGATGCTGGAGGAGAATGAACAGGGCTACGGTCTGGCCTGCTATGTCTGGGGCTATCGCGGTGCGCTGCTCGCCTCGGGCGCGGGCACCTTGTTGCTGGTGGAATCGCTCGGCTGGTCGGGCGCCTATGCCTATGGCGCGGCGCTGATCCTGGTCGGCGTCGCCGCGACGCTCGCGGGGCGCGAGGGCGCGCACC
>JAYRQX010000899.1:0-13418 GCA_041910415.1 Acetobacteraceae bacterium
ACCGGCAGCGCGTCCCCTGCCGGCACAGCGGGTGCAGCGAAGGCCGCCATCGCATCGCGCAGCAGCGGCAGGCCGGCGAAGTGGAGGCGCCGCGCCGCCTCCAGCGCGGACATCCCCGGCGGCAGGGGGACCCGGCGCTGCGCGATCAGCGCGCCGGCATCGATGCGCGGTGCGAGGCGGTGCAGGCTCACCCCCGTCTCCCGGTCGCCATCGGCCAGCGCCCAGAAGGCCGGCACCGGTCCCCGGTGCCGCGGCAGCAGCGAAGGATGCAGGTTGATCCCGCCGAGGCGCGCGGCGGCGATCGTCGCTGGCGCGAGGATCTGGTCGAAATGCAGCGTGACGATCAGGTCGGGCCGCGCCGCGCGCAGCAGGGTCGCGAAATCCGCGCCGTTCACGTCCCGCACGACGGCACAGGCCGCGCCGGCGGCGGATGCGGCGGCCCGGAAGGCGCCGCGCCGCCCCGGCAACCCGAAGCCGAGCGCGAGATAGGGCAGCATGCGCAACCCGGATCGCGCGACATGTCGGCGCAACTGCCCGATCGCGCCCCCCGCCAGCGGCCGCATCGGATCGGACAGGCCCAGCAGCACCAGCCTGCCGCCGAGTTCGCGCGCGAAGGCAAGGCTCGCCGCGTCGCTCATCACCGAAGGCAGCGTGAGCAGCGCGACCCGCAGCATGGCTAGGGACGGCGGCGCGCCATCAGGCGATGGCCTTCCAGAGGAACACCGTGTCACAGGGCGCGCGGGCCGCGTCGAGCTCGAAGCCCGGGATGCGGCCGAGTTCCTGCCACGCCTCGCTTCTGCAGAGCGCCTCGGCCGCGCTGCCGGCCCGCGTGTCGAGCATGACGAGACGGCGACCATGGCCACGCGCCGCCTGTTCGGCGCGGCGCAGCAGGGCACGGCCGACTCCCTGCCGGCGCGTGGCAGCATCGACCAGCAGCTTCTGGATCTCGGCGGTGTGCGGCTGGTTCTCCTGCATCGCGAGATTGACCGCGACCGTGCCGACCAGCACGCCATCCTGCCACGCCACGAGCAGCACCAGCGTGCCGGCCGCGACCGCCGCCGAGGCCGATTTCCAGAACGCCCGCGCGCGGTCGCGCGCCAGCGGCGGCAGGAAGGAGACCGATGCGCCCTCCGCGACGGCGCCGGTCAGCAACTCGGCCAGGCGCCGCTCCGCGCTGGCGGCGGCGGCGGCGTCGAGTGCCTCCACGGCAAGCCCGGCCGCCGGCTTGGCGTAGCGAAATTCGAGTGAGTTCGAGATGTCGTCGAGGATGCGGATCGAACCCTGCCGCACATAGTCGTGCTTCTCGTAGAAGCCATGCGCGCGCGTGAAACGCGTGTCGGTCCAGAGCACCATGCGCTGCGCGCCGGCGGCGCGCGCATGATCCTCGGCCGTGGCGAGCAGACCCCGGGCGAGTCCTGCGCCGCGCGCCGCCGCATCCACGTACATGCGGCAGATTTCCCAGGCCTGGTCTTCGCGCAACGGCCGCGCGCCGACCATGCCGATCAGGCGGCCATCCCGCTCCGCAGCCCAGAGCGCGCCGCCCGCTTGCGCAAAGTAGGAGGCAAGCGCGCGCAACTCCGGCAGCTCGCCATCCACGTCCATGACGCAACCGGGATACTCCGCCCAGCAGGCGCCGATCAGCGCGATGAAGCCTTCGGCGTCGTCATCCCGCCCGGGGCGGAGGACGACGCCGTCGGTCACGCGAGCTCCCGGCAGAATTCCTGGATGCGGCCGCAGGCCTCGCGCAGGCTTTCCGTGTCGGTCGCGTAGGAGATGCGGATATAGGGGCTCATGCCATAGGCCGCGCCCTGCACCGTCGCGACATATTTCTCCTCGAGCAGCGCGAGGGCGAAATCGCCGTCGGTCTCGATCTTCTTCCCGCCCTTGCTGGTCTTGCCGAGGCAGCCCGCGATGTTCGGGAAGACGTAGAAGGCGCCCTCCGGCTTGTGGCAGGAGATGCCCGGCGCCTTGTTCAGCATCTCGACCACCATGTCGCGGCGCTGGCGATAGATCTCCGCGCGCTCGCGCACGAGGTCCTGCGGCCCGTCGAGCGCCGCCGCCGCAGCCGCCTGCCCGACGGTCGAGACACCGGAGGTCGCCTGCCCCTGCATGTTGATCATGCCCTTGATGAGGTCCTTCGGCCCACCGCAGAAGCCCACGCGCCAACCGGTCATGGCGTAGGTCTTGGACGCGCCGTTGATGGTCAGGGTGCGGTTCTTCAGCGCGGGCTCGACATCGGCGATCGTGCAGAACTCGAAGCCGTCATAGACGAGGTGCTCGTACATGTCGTCGGTCATGACCCAGACATGCGGGTGCTTCTGCAGCACCTTCGCCAGCGCCAGCATCTCGTCCCGCGAGCAGGCGGCACCCGTGGGATTGTTCGGGAAGTTCAGCATCACCCACTTGGTTTTGGGCGTGATCGCGGCTTCCAGATCCTCGGGGCGCAGCTTGAAGCCATTGTTCTGCGGGCAGCTCACCGGCACCGGCTTGCCGCCCGCGACCTTGGCCATGTCGGCATAGCTGATCCAGTAGGGCGCGGGGATCACCACCTCGTCGCCGGGATCGACGGTCGCCATCAGCGCGTTGAAGATCAGCTGCTTGCCGCCATTGCCGATCATGATCTCGTCGAGCGCGTAGTCGAGGTTGTTGTCGCGCTTGAACTTGCGCTGCACCGCTTCCTTCAGCGCCTTGGTGCCGTCCTGCGGCGGGTATTTCGTGTCGCCGGACTTCGCGGCCTTGTGCGCCGCCTCGATCGCATGCGCCGGCGTGTCGAAGTCAGGCTCGCCGGAGGCCAGGCTGATGACCTTGATGCCTTTCGCCGCGAGCTCGCGCCCCTTCATCGTCATGACGACGGAGGCGGAGATGGAGAATTCCTTGAGGCGTTGGGCGAGCGCTGGCATTTTTGTCGGGTATCCTGCGTTGTCTGGCGTTCAGGGTGCGGGGACCCTAGCCGCGGGACACGGCCGCGCCAAGGCTCGGCAGCCTCTCGCAGACCCAGTCGAATTCCTGTTCCGCGACGGTCCGGAACCCCTGCCGCGCCCAGAAGCCAAGCGCGGGGCTCCGCTTCACCACCTCGATCCGCCAGGGCAGGCCGGCATGGGGCGCCATGACGGCGCCCAGCACCGCGGCGCCAAGCCCCCGCCCCTGGAACGGCGGGTCGATGTAGAAGGAGTGGATCTCCGCCTGACCCGGCGCGGCCACCACGGCGATGCAGCCTGCGATGGTGCCCGCCACCTCGATCACGCGCAGCGTCGCGGGATCGAAGCCGGCGCGCATCCGCGCACGCCGACGCTCGGGATCGAAGCGTCCGATCCGCTCGAGGTCCGCGCGCATGGCACGGACAGAAAGCGCGAGCAGCGGCTCGAAGTCCGCCTCGGTCGCGGCGCGCAGCCCGAAGGCCGGCGCCGCGCCCGATGTCACTTGAGGCCTTTGCAGAATGCCTGGATGCGCGTGCAGGCCTTGCGCAGGCTCTCGTCATCCGTCGCGTAGCTGATGCGGAAATGGCCGGGGAACATGAAGGCCGCGCCATGCACCGCCGCGACGCCCTGCTCTTCCAGCAGCGCGATGCAGAAATCCTCGTCGGTGCTGATGACCTTGCCGCCCGCCGAGGTCTTGCCGAGACAGCCATGGATGTCCGGGAAGACGTAGAAGGCGCCTTCCGGCTTGTGGCACCGGACGCCCGGCGCGGCATTCAGCATCTCGACGACCATGTTGCGGCGGCGCTCGTACACCACGCGCATCGCCTCGATGCTCTCCTGCGGGCCGTTCAGCGCCTCGACCGCCGCGGCCTGGGACACGCTGCTGGTGTTCGACGTGCTCTGGCTCTGCAGCTTGTCCATGGCCTTGATCAGCGCGAGCGGCGCGCCGGCGAAGCCGATGCGCCAGCCCGTCATCGCATAGGCCTTGGAGCAGCCATTCATCGTGACGGTGCGGTCCTTGAGGCGCGGCTCGACCTCAACCACGGTCGCGGCCTTGAAGCCGTCATAGGTCAGCTTCTCGTAGATGTCGTCCGAGAAGATCCAGACGTCGGGGTGCTTCAGCAGCACGTCCGTCAGCTTCTTCAGCTCCTCGGCCGAATAGGCCGCGCCCGTCGGGTTGGAGGGATTGTTCAGAATGAGCCACTTCGTCTTCGGCGTGATCGCCGCTTCCAGTTGCTCCGCGCTCATCTTGAAGCCCGCGTTCTGGCCGCAAGGGACGATCACCGGCGTGCCTTCCGCGAGGCTCACGATGTCCGGGTAGGAGACCCAGCACGGGGCGGGGATGATCGCCTCGTCGCCCGGGTTGATGGTGGCGACGATGGCATCGAAGATCACCTGCTTGCCGCCGGTCGCGACCAGGATTTCTTCCGGCTTGTAGTCGATGCCGTGGTCGCGCTTGAACTTGGCGGCGACCGCCTTGCGCAGCGCGGGGGTGCCGGCGACGTCCGTGTATTTCGTCTCGCCGGCCTCGATGGCGCGGATCGCCGCGTCCTTCACGTTGCGGGGCGTGTCGAAATCGGGCTCGCCGGCGGCAAGGCCGATCACGTCCTTGCCCGCGGCCTTCAGCGCGCGCGCCTTCGCCGTCATGGCGATGGTCAGCGAGGGAGAGATGCGGTTCAGGCGATCGGCGATCAGGTTCATGGCGATTTCGAAACCATCTGCAAAGGGCGCCGGACCCTAATCCCCCCTCCCCCCAGGTTCAACCCGGAATGCCATGCGTCTGGCTCAATCCCGGCGCGGCGCCAGCAGCAGGACGGCCCCGCCCAAGGCCACCCCCGCCACGACCAGGATCACCGTGCCAAGCGCGTTCACCTCCGGCGTCAGGCCAAGCCGGAGCGCCGAGAACAGCACCATCGGCATGGTGGTGCCGGCGGGGCCGGAGACGAAGGAGGCGATCACCACGTCATCCAGCGAGAGGGTGAAGGCGAGCAGCCACCCCGCCACCAGCGCCGGCGCGATCAGCGGCAGGGTGACGGTCCGGAACGCCATCCAGGGCGTGGCGCCGAGGTCCATCGCGGCTTCCTCCAGCACCTGGTCCGACCCGGCCAGCCGCGCCTGGACCACCACCGCGACATAGGCCGCCCCGAGCGTCGCGTGGGAGAGCAGCACGGTCAGCGCGCCGCGCCCCGCCGGCCAGCCCGTCGCCCCTTCCAGCGCCACGAACAGCAGCAGCAGGGAAAGGCCGGTCACGACCTCGGGCAGCACCAGCGGCGCGCCGATCAGGGCGCCGTAGAGGGCCCGGCCCTGGAAACGCCCGAACCGCGCCAGGGCAAAGCCCGCGCCGCCACCCAGCAGCACGGCCAGCGTCGCGGCGCCGAGCGCGATGCGGAGCGACAGCCAGGCCGCTTCCATCATCCGCTCATCCGCCGCCAAAGCGAGGAACCAGCGCACGGAAAACCCGCCCCACTGGAAGGGAATGCGATCGGCGCTGAAGGCATAGACCACCAGCAGCAGGATCGGCACCCACAGGAAGCCGAGCCCCAGCCACAGGCCGAGGCGGATCACGACCGCGCCTCCAGCCGCTGAAACAGGTGCAGCGGGAGGAGGAGGAGCACCAGCAGCGCGATCGCCAGGGCGGCGGCCATCGGCCAGTCGCGGTTCTGGAAGAACTCCTGCCACAGCACGCGGCCGACCACCTGTGCTTCCGGCGGCCCCAGCAGTTCGGGAATGACGAACTCGCCCGCCGCCGGGATGAAGACCAGCAGGAACCCGGCGACGGCACCCGGCAGGGACAGGGGCAGCGTGACGGTGAAGAAGACCGTCGCCGGCCGCGCGCCGAGGTCGGCCGCGGCTTCCTGCAGCAGCGGATCGAGCCGGATGAGGGATGCGAAGAGCGGCAGCACCGCGAAGGGCAGATACGCATGCACCATGCCGATCAGCAGCGCGCCATAGCTGTAGAGCAGCGGCACCGGCTCCTCGATCATCCCGGCGCCGATCAGCAGCGTGTTGATCCAGCCGCTGTCGCGCAGCAGCCCGATCCAGGCGCCGACCCGGACCAGGAACCCGGTCCAGAACGGCAGCATCAGCAGCACGAGCAGCCAGACCCGCCGCCGGCCGCCCGCGCGGGCGATGCCGAGCGCCATGGGATAGGCGATCAGGAGGCAGAGCGAGGCCGTCGCCAGCGCCACGCCGACCGCCCGCAGGAAGGCGTCCCAGTAGTAGCCATCCTCGGCCAGCGCACCGAAGCTCGCGACGCTTCCTCGCAGACGTGGGACGCCGCCTTCCAGCCCCAGCGGCCAGACGAAGGGCGGCACGCCCGGATCGGCCTCGGCGAAGGCGATGGCCAGCAGGATCAGCGCAGGCGCGGCGACGAAAAGCCCCAGCCAGGCATAGGCGGGCAGCAGGACCAAGGCGCGGCGCGTCATGCGGCGAGCGGCACCAGCGCCTCGGGCTCCCAGCCGAGCGTGACCGCGGCCCCGCGCTGCGGCACCTCGTCGCCGCGTAGGCTGACGCGCAGCTCGCCTCCGCCCACCGCGACCACGCAAAGCGCGCTGTCGCCGCGGAATGCCACCTCGCGCACCGTTCCGACCGCGCGGTTCACGTTGCGCCGGCCCGTATCGGGCAGCAGGGCGATGCGCTCGGGCCGCAACGCGTAGCGCGGCGCCGCCGCGGCCGGCTGCAGCACGACGCCGAGCGCCCCGCAGACGAACCCATCCTCGGTATCCAGCACATTCGCCGCCCCCAGGAAGCGCGCCACGAAGGCCGAGGCCGGCCGCGCATAGACCTCGGCCGGTGCACCGAGCTGTTCGAGGCGCCCGCCCTCGAGGATCGCGATGCGATCGGCGAGCGCCATCGCTTCCTGCTGATCGTGCGTCACCATCACGAAGGTCGTGGCGCTCGCGCGCTGAAGTGCGGCGAGTTCGAAGCCCGTGCGCTCCCGCAGCCCGGCGTCGAGCGCGCCCAATGGCTCGTCGAGCAGGAGCAGCTTCGGCCGCATCACGAGGCTGCGGGCCAATGCCACGCGCTGCCGCTGGCCGCCGGAGAGTTGATGCGGCTTACGGCGTTCGAAGCCGGCCAGGCCGACCATCTCCAGCACCTGCCCGACACGCGCACCCATGGCCTTTCGCCCGACACCCGCGCGATGCAGGCCATAGGCGATGTTGTCGAACACCGTCAGATGCGGAAACAGCGCATAGGACTGGAACATCATGTTGACCGGGCGCGCCCAGGGCGGCGTGCCCGCGAGGTCCTGCCCATCCAGCACCAGGCGCCCGGCATCCGGCTGCTCGAAGCCCGCGATCAGGCGGAGCAGCGTGGACTTCCCGGATCCCGACCCGCCGAGCAGCGCGAAGAATTCCTGCCGCTCGATCACGAGGTCGAGGCCATGCAGCGCCGTCGTCGCGCCGAAACGCTTGGTGACTTCCTCGGCGACGAGCAGCGGACCGTCCATGCCTCAGCGGCCCGCCTTGAAACGGGACCACAGGCGCGTGCGCATCCGCTCGGCCTCGCGCGGCGGTGTGGCGGCGACGAAGGCGCTCCGCAGCCCTTCCTCCGTCGGATAGACATTCGGATCGCGGCGGACATCCTCCGCCACCAGGGGGCGCGACTGAGGGATGGCATTCGGATAGCGCACGCGGTTCGTGACCGCGGCCATGACCGCGGGCTGCAGCAGGAAGTTGATGAAGGCGAAGGCCTCGGCCGCGTTGGGCGCGTCCACGGGCACGGCCAGCATGTCGAACCAGAGTTGCGGGCCTTCGCGCGGCGCGATGTAGGCCAGTTCCACGCCGCGACCCGCCTCCCGCGCGCGGGACTGCGCCTGGATCACATCGCCCGAATAGGTGAGCGCAATGCAGGCCTCCCCGGTCGCGAGCGCATCGAGGATGGCGCCCGATGCGGGAATGGCGCGGACATGCGGCCTGATCGCCAGCAGCGCCTGCTCCGCGGCGCGCAGATCCTCGGCGCCGCTCGCATTCGGGTCGCGCCCGAGCCAGCGCAGCACGGAGGGCAGGACATCGGTCGGGCTGTCCATCACCATGATCCCGCAGCGCGCCAGCGCGCGTGCGTTCTCCGGCCGCATCAGCAGGTCCAGGCTGCCGACCGGTGCATCGGGCAGCAGCGCCCGAATCCGGTCCGGGCGGATTCCAAGGCCGACGGTGCCCCACAGGTAGATCGCGCCGTGACGGTTCCCCGGATCCACGCCCTCGACACGGCGCATCAGTTGGGCGTCGAGGTTGCCCCAGTTCGGGATGCGGTCCCGGTCCAGCGGCCTGAGAGCGCCGGCGCGCACCAGGCGCGCGAAGGTCGGCTCGCTCGTCGGCACCACCACATCGTAGCCGGACCGGCCAGCGGAGAGCTTGCCCTCCAGCGTCTCCAGGCTGTCATAGACATCGTAGCGCACGCGGATGCCCGTCTCGCGCGTGAAGCGCTGTACCATCTCGGGATCGATGTAGTCCGACCAGTTGTAGACATTGACCACCCTCTCCTGCGCCGAGGCCGGCGGGAGGATCGTCAGGACAAACAGCAGGCACGCGAGCAGTCGGGACAACATCGCGGCGAATCGGGCCTTCGACGGGAGCGACCCGCAGACCCTAGTGCGGATTGGCGCAGCGCGGAATCGAGCGGCGAAAGATCATTTTCCTTATCCGGCGCATATTATAGGAAAAAAAGCTTGACCACCAAGCCGAGGCTGGTTTAAGAACGCCGCCATCAACGGGCGAATTGCGCCCGGCTCCCAACCCCAACCGCCCACCCGCCGGCACAGCCAGACACGCGGCTGCCGCCCCAAGGGACGGCCTTGCCCAACCGGACGCACCGCGTCCGGCGAGGAGACCTGCATGCCCTTCAGTTCCTCGGGCCTCTCCGCCCTCAGCACCGCCGGCACCTTCACGCTCTGGTACTATGGAACCAGCGATGACCGCGCGAGCGTCCTCGCCGCCGGATATTTCGCGCCGGCAGCCCTCCAATTGCGCGCGGGCGACGTCATCATCCTCCAGGCCTCCGATGCGACGGCATTGATCTCCGTGCGTTCGGGGACGGCGGCAGGTCCGGGCGTCACGCTCGACACGAGCGGCAGCACGCTCAACCTGCTGCGCTCGGCGACGCTTCCCTTCACCATCACGCAGTCCGCCAACATCGTGGCGCGCGCCATCGCCCTCGGCGCACTTCCCGCCAACCTGCTGCCGGGCACGGTCTTCGCCGTCTCGGCGAGCATCATCGGCCCGATCGCGCAGCTCACCTTCACGCTGCTGAGCGCGGCCGGCACGCCGATTGGTGCGCCGCAGACCGTGCCGGTCGTCTCGGGCGCCGCCTCCGTGTCCTTCGCGGCGCCGGATCCGGGCGGGGGCTACCGCGTGCGGGCCGCCGATACCGCCAGCCCCAGCCTCTTCAGCCTGTCCCCGCCCTTCGCGGTCGGGGCGCCGCCCGCACTGCTCACCGAAGCCGGCCTGCGTCTTCAGCTCGAAACCGGCGGCGCGATCCTTCTGTAGCCCCCACACGCTCTCCCCCCTCCCCCGCCAGCGAGAAGCCCATGTCCGATACCAAGATCTCCGCCCTGCCGCCTGCGAGCGCGCCGGCCAACGCCGACAGCCTGCCCATCGTCCAGGGCAGCGGCCCGTCGGCGGAAACCCGCCGCCTGACCTTCGCCCAGTTGCGCGATGCCGCGCAGACGGACCGCGCCTTCCATGTGCGCGACTTCGGCGCGGTGGGCGACGGCGCGACCGATGACGGCCCGGCGATCCAGGCCGCGATCAACGCGCTCGCCGCGGCAAGCGGCGGCATCCTGATGTTTGGCCCGCGGCGCTACCGCGTCGCGACCGCCATCACCATCAGCGGCGCGACCATCATCCTCCAGGGTGCCGGCTTCACGGAGGGTCCGAACGCCGATGACGGCACCTGGATCCTGGTGGACACGACGGGCTTCACGCCCTTCACATTCACCGGGCTCACGGCGCGCGGCTCCGCCGTGCGCGACCTCGCCGTGCGCCAGTCCCACACCAATCCCCTGACCACGGGCTGGACCCCCAACAACTACGACTACGTCTTCCGCGTGACGGACTGCCTGGGTGCCGTCGATTTCGAGAACGTCTTCCTCTGCGCGGTGAACAAGGGAATCCTCTGCGACAACTCCGGCCGCCTCAACATCCAGCGCCTGCGCGGCCAGGTCTTCACGACGGGCGTCGAGATCGACCGCTGCCTCGACATCCCGCGCATCCAGCACGTGCATTTCTGGACCTTCCTGTCCAGCGACGCGAACATGCTGCGCTACCAGCAGACCAACCTCGACGGCCTGCTCTTCCGCCGCTGCGACGGCGTCTTCCTGGACGACGTCTTCGCCCTCGGCGCGCGATCGACGGTCCGCTTCTCCTCCTCGGTCTACGGCGTCACGACGAAGTTCTACATCGGCAAGCTCTACGCCGATTTCAGCCGCTTCGGCGTCTGGATCGATGGCGACGGCACCATGGGCCAGATCGCCACGATGACCACGCATGCCGAGGATATCGCGACGGGTGGCGGCGCGGTGCAGGTGGACGGCAACGGGCTGCGCGTGGATGCCAGCAACGTCCAGCTTCAGATCGGCGCGATGCGGGTGGATGCCTGCCAGCAGAACGCCGTGCGCGTGAACGGTTCGGCCAATCGCCTCGACGTCTTCGCCTTCCGGGCCGAGCGCTTCAACACGCTGAATGACGGCTCCGCGGCCATCCACCTGGCAAACGTCGCCGCGGGCACGGCGAACCAGCTCTTCCTGGGCAGCCCTCCCATCCTCGGCAATGGCAGCGGCGGGCCGCTCGCGAACAGCGGCACGAACGGCTCCGTCGCGATGATGGCGCCGGCGGGCCGCGCGGACCGGCCGGGCCTGATGATCGGCAATGTCGATTCCGGCTTCTTCTCCCCGGGCAGCACCGAGCTGGCGGCGGCGATCGGCGGCGCCGAGGTGCTTCGCGCCAACGCATCCGGCACGATCACGCTGGGCGGGGCGGCGGGCGCCCACGCGCTCGGCGTCACCACGCCGGCCGGCACCGTGAACGAGCTTCGCATCAGCGGCGCCGCAATCGGCGGACGCGTCTCTGCTGCCGCGCAGGGCAGCGACGCGAATATCGGCCTGGACCTCTCGGCCAAGGGCAACGGCACCGTGGCGCTGCGTGCGAACGGTGCCAACGCCGTCGTCGCGAGCAACCCGGCCAGCGCCGTCAACAGCGTCCTGGTCTCGGGGGCTGCGACCGCGGGCCGCGTCTCGGTCGCGGCGCAGGGCTCGGATACCAATGTCGGCATGAACCTGACCGGCAAGGGCACGGGCACCGTTGCCCTGCAGGTGAACAGCGCGAGCAGCCTGGTCGCGACCAATCCCGCCAGTGCCGTGAACAACCTCCAGGCCAGCGGCTCCGCGACCGGTGTCGCACCACAGCTCTCGGCCCAGGGAACCGATACGAACATCGCGCTGCAGCTGGCGGCCAAGGGCACGGGCGCGGTGCAGCTGATGACGCGGAATGCTGTCGGGTTCGAGCTCTCGGCCCCCGGCACGCCGATCAACTCGCTGCGGGTCAATGCCGCGGCAACCGGCGGGCGCATCGGCGTCGTGGCGCAGGGCACCGACACCAACATCGGCATGGATGTGGCGTCCAAGGGCACGGGCACGGTCGCGCTGCAGGCGAATGGCGCCAGCGCCCTGGTTGCCACGAACCCGGTCAGCGCGGTCAACAATGTGCAGGTCAGCGGCTCCACGACCGGCACGGCCACGCTGATCTCCGCGCAAGGCACGGACGCGAATGTCACGCTGCAACTCGCGGGCAAGGGCACCGGCACGGTGCAGTCCACGGTTCCCTTCCAACTGCCCAGCTACACCGTGGCCACCCTGCCTGCGGCCACCAGCTACACGGGCTGCCTGATCTACGTCTCGAACGGCACGACGAACAAGCGCCTCGCCGTCAGCGACGGCACGAACTGGCGCTTCCCCGACGGCGCGGTCGTGTCCTGACCGCCCTCATCCGCACCGCGAGGAGACGAGAATGACCACCCTGTCCGACTATGCGAAGGATCTGCTCGCGCGCGCCCTCTGCGCGCGGCAGCCGGCGCTGCCCACCAATGTCTATGTCGCGCTTGGCACCGGCGGCAGCGATGCCACCGGCGTCACGGGCGAACCCACGGCCGGCGGCTATGCGCGCAGGCCGGTTTCCTTCACCGGCACCGGCGCGCAGCAGAACGCGGCGCAGATCGAGTTCGCCTTCTCCGCCGCCGTGGGCACGCTGTCCCATATCGGGCTGTTCGATGCGGTGGCGGGCGGCAACCCGCTCTCTTGGGCTGCGCTGCCGACACCGGCCACGCTGAACGGCGCGGGCATCGTCACCATTCCCGCCGGCAGCCTTTCCGTCCTCGGCGATTGAAGCATCTTCCATGACCAGGGGGCTTCGCATCGTCCGCGCCGGGGACGGCGCGGAGCCGGAGGACGAGACCATGGCCGAAGCGGCGCAGCGAGCCCTGCTCGCGGCCCTCGCCGAAGGGCCGGTCGCGCTCGTCATCCTCTGGGAGACACCGGAGGCCGTGAACTGGTGCGCCGTTCCGCCCTCCCTGGCGGTGGAGCGCGGCCTCATCGCCCTCGTCTCCCGTCATCTCGAATTCGAGGAGTGATCCATGCCCGCCGCAATGGCGATGCTGATGCTGGCACTCGGCTGTGCGCCGGCACCTTTCACCGGGCCTGGCGGCCCCTTCATCGTCTGGGTCTGCCCGCCGGTGCAGGCCGAGCCACCCGCGACACCCGAGGAGCGTGAAGGCTGAGCCGTCGCGCCTCGCTCGCCCTTTCTCCAAACATCGAACGGAGGCAACGATGCCCGCCGATATCCTCTCCGATGCCGAAGCCCAGGCATGGGCGGCCTTCAAGAGCCGGCCGGCCATGACCCGCGCACTGATCGCGCTGTGCATGCAAGGCATCCTCGCGCTGCCGCTGGCCATGTTGCTTGGGCCTGCCGTCGCTGCTGCCGCCGCCGGCACCGCCGCAACCTTCTTCCTGCTGGGTCGGCAGGTCGAGCAGGCTGCGCCGCACTGGCGGCCCGGGCTGCGCCTGCGGGTCACCTGGGCCGCCGCGCAACAGGCTGGCTATCCCGCCGTCGCCACCATCTGCGCGACGCTCGTCGCCGCCATGCTGGCGGGAGGCGCCTGATGCGCCGCCGCGGGCGTTGGCATTCGCCGGCAAGCTTCATCCGTGAGGGTTGGCGCGAGGCGTCATCCTGGATCGCCGTACTCGGCTTCGGATTGTGCGCCTGGCTGTTCGATCCGCCCACGGTCTCGGCGATCGGCGAGCGCCTCGATGCCGTCACCGCCCTGGCCGGCAAGCTCGGCGTTGCGGTGGCCGCGGTGCTGCTGCTCGCCCGCCGGTCGCGCGGCGACGCCGACGAGACAAGGCGATGCTGAGCCTGCTCGCCTCGCCACTCGGCCGCTGGTGCGGGGTCGCGCTTGTTTGCGGCACGATCGCGCTCTGGGGCCTGGCCGAGCGCGCCGGCCGCCAGGCGA
>JAYRQX010000900.1:0-10560 GCA_041910415.1 Acetobacteraceae bacterium
GAACCGCCGCGCGCTGATCGCGACGCCTGTCCTCCTCGCCGCGGCGCAGGCCGCGCGCGCGCAGGAGAGCTATCCCAGCCGCGCCATCACCGTCGTGACGGGCTATGCCCCCGGCGGGGTCACGGACGCGACGTCGCGCGTCGTTGCCCAGCGCATGGAACGCGAGCTCGGCCAGACGCTGGTGGTCGAGAACAAGCCGGGCGGTGCGACGGCGCTCGCCTCCACCCAGGTCGCGCAGGCGCGACCGGATGGCTACATGCTGCTGATGGGGACCTCCTCGCTCGCCATCAACCCGACGCTGCAACCGAACCTGACGCCGCGCGACCCAATGCGGGAACTGGCGCCGATCGGCATGGCCTTCACCACGCCCTTCGTGCTGCACATCCATCCCTCGGTCCCCGCGCGCGGCGTCGCTGAGTTCATCGCGTATTGCCGCGCCAATCCGGGGCGCGTGAACATGGGCAGCTCCGGCACCGGCGCGGTGAACCATCTGTGCCTCGAGATGTTCAAGCAGCAGGGGCGGCTCGATATCACCCACGTGCCCTATCGCGGCGGCGCGCCGGCGCTCATCGACCTGCAGGCCGGGCGCATCCAGGGCATGTTCTCGGCCGTGCTGGAGGCGCTGCCTTCCGTGCGCGACGGGCGCACGCGCGGCATCGGGATTTCCTCCACGTCGCGCATCGCCGTGCTGCCGGACCTGCCGCCGGTCGCCGATGCGCTGCCGGGCTTCGATGGCGTGTTCTGGCAGGGCCTGTTCGCACCGGCGGGCACGCCCGATGCGGTGCTCTCGCGCCTCACGCCCGCGCTCGCCGCCGCCACCGCCGACCCCCAGGTGATCGCGCGCATGGCCGAGCAGGGCGTGACGATGGTGACCGGCGGCCCGGACGTGCTGCGCCGCATGCTGGCCGAGGACAGCGAGCGCTGGGGCCGCGTCATCCGCGACGGCAACATCCGCCCGGAGTGATGTTGCCCCCTCCCCTGCGAAGCGGGGGAGGGCTGGGGTGGGGGCAGTTGTCAGCCTTGTCTGATGCGCCCAAGCTTTCGCGCGTCCGGCATCGCCAGGCACGGGGGTGGGCATGGATCTGGGTCTCGACGGTCAGGTCATCGCCGTCACGGGGGCGGGCAGCGGCTTCGGCCGCGCCATCGCCGCCTTCCTGGTTGCGCAGCGCGCCCAGGTGCATGTCGCGGACCGCGACCCCGCGGGCCTCGCGACGCTTGCCGCCGAACTGCCCGGCATTCGCACCAGCACGGTGGACCTGACGGACCGCAAGGCCGCCGCCGCCTGGATCACGACGGTCGAAGCCGAAGCCGGGCGTCCCGTCGCGACGCTGGTGAACAATGCCGGCGGCTCGCTCGGCCAGGTGCCGAAGGACATCACCGAGGTCACGGACGCCGAATGGGACGCGATCCGCGACGTGAACCTCGACGCCGTCTTTGTCCTTTGCCGCGCTGTCGTGCTGGGGATGCGGCGTGCGGGCGGCGGGCGGATCGTCAACATCGGCTCCCGCGCAGGCAGCCACGCCTCGCTCAACGGGATCCAGGCCTACACCTCGGCCAAGCACGGGCTGGCGGGGCTGACGCGGCAACTCGCCGCCGACCTGGGTCCATCCGGCATCACGGTGAACTACGTGGCTCCCGGCCTGGTGCGCACCAACCCGCACCGCGACAAGCAATGGGAACGCTACGGGGAAGCCGGGCAGCGCGCGCTGCTCTCCCGCGTCGGGCTGCGCCGACTCGGCACGCCCGAGGACATCGCGCATGTGGTGGGCTTCCTCGCCTCGGACCTCGCGAGTTTCGTCAACGGCGTCATCCTGCCCGTGGATGGCGGGATTTCCTGAGGGAGAAACGGCATGGCTGCATCGCTCACCCGCCGCGCGGCGCTCGCCGTCCCGCTGCTCGCGACACCCGCGCTGGCGCAGACGCGAAGGCCGATCCGGCTGATCGTGCCCTTCTCGGCAGGCGGCAACACGGATGCGGTGGCGCGGCTCGTTTCTCCCCGCGTGACGGACATGCTGGGCGTGCCCGTCGCGGTCGAGAATCGCCCGAGCGCCAGCACCATCGTCGGCGTCGAGGCAGTGGCCCGCGCGCAGCCGGACGGCACGACGCTCCTCATCTGCGACACGACGCTGGCCGTGCTGCCGACGCTGCATCCGACCCTGCCCTTCGACATCTTCCGCGACCTGGCGACGATCGGCGCCATTGCGGCTGCGCCGACGACACTGGTCGTCCGGCGGGAACTTCCCGCGCAGAGTTTGCAGGAGTTCATCGCGCTGGCCCGCTCGCGGCCTGGGCAGATCAGCTACGCCACGGGCAGCATCGGCGGCACGGCGCATCTGGCGGCGCTGCTGCTGCAGGAAAGCGCGCAGATCAGGCTGAACTTCATCCCCTATGCCGGCGCGGGGCAGGCGGCGAACGACCTCGTCGCCGGGCATCTCGATGTCAATTTCTCGGCGTTGAACGCCGTGCTCGGGCTGATGCAGGCGGGCAATATCCGCGCGCTCGCGACCAGCGGGGCGGAGCGTCAGTCGTTGGCACCGGAGGTGCCGACCTTCCGCGAACAGGGCCTGCCCGATGTCGTGGTTTCCGCCCATTGGGGCCTCTATGCGCCAACCGGCACGCCAGTCCCCGCCATCCAGACGCTGAGTGACGCGTTTCGACGCGCCGCGAACGAGGAGCCGGTGAAGGCAGAACTGGTGCGCCGCGGCTATACGGTGCTGAACGCCGATGCCGCGGAGCACGCGCGTATCCTGCGCGAGGAATTCGAGAAATGGGGCGGCGTGATGCGCCGCGCCGGCGCGGTGCCGCAGCGCTGAGCTAGCCGCGCGCGTAGCGGTTCGGCGGCACGGGCAGGCCCAGCGTGTCGCGCAGGGTCCTGCCCGGATAGTCCGTGCGGAACAGCCTGCGCCGCTGCAACTCCGGCACGACGAGATCGACCACGTCCTCGAGCGGCTTCGGATAGAACGGGAACATCAGCGTGAAGCCGTCGCAGGCGCCGGCCGCGACCCATTCCTGCATGGTGTCCGCGATGCGCGCGGGCGTGCCGACCAGCAGCTGGTGGCCGAGCGAGGTACCAAGATAACGCGCGACCTGGATGATACTGAGGTTTTCGCGGCGCGCCTTGCCCATCAGATGCTGCTGGCGCGCCTTGGCCGCGTTGGATGGCGGCAGTTCCGGCAGCGGCGCGTCGGGCGGGAACGAGAAGATATCGAGGTCGCCGCAGAGCCGCGCGAGCAGCCGCATCGCATCCACATCCGACAGCAGCCCTTGCAGCGTGCGATACTTCGCCTGCGCTTCCTCCTCGGTCCGGCCGATCACCGTCATCAGCCCGGGCATGACCTTGATATGCCGGGGGTCGCGCCCATGCCGTGCGGCGCGCGCCTTCAGGTCCCGCGTGAAGGCCAGCGCCTCGTCCAGTTCGCTCTGCGCCGTGAAGACCAGATCCGCCGTGCGGGCTGCGAGATCCATTCCCGCATCGGACGATCCGGCCTGGGACACGATCGGCCGCCCCTGCGGGCAGCGCGCGATGTTCAGCGGGCCGCGGACGGAAAAATGCGTCCCCTTGTGATCCAGCCAATGGACCTTGTCGGGATCGATGTATTGACCGCTCGCCTTGTCGCGCAGCAGCGCGCCATGTTCATAACTGTCCCAGAGGCCAGCACAAACGTCGAAAAATTCCTCGGCGCGTTCGTAGCGAGCGGCGTGCAGCATGTGGTGGTCGGCGCCGAAATTCCCCGCCTCGTCCTCGATCTGGGACGTGACCAGGTTCCACCCTGCGCGCCCACCGCTGATGTGATCGATGGACGCGAAGCGGCGGGCGATGTTGTAGGGCTCGTTGTACGTCGTCGTCGCCGTGGCGATCAGCCCGATGTGTTTCGTCGCGACGGCGAGCGCGGCAAGAAGGGACGTCGGCTCCAGATAGGCCTGCCGCGCGAGCGAGGGCCGGGCCCGTGCGCGGCCATCCAGCGACCCGCTGCCGTTCACCGCGACCGTGTCCTGGAAGAAGATGGTGTCGAGCTTCCCGCGCTCGGCGGTCTGCGCGATGTGGACGTAGTGCGCGAACTCCATGTCCGTCTCCGGCACGGCGTCCGGATGGCGCCAGCCCGCGGAATGGCTGCCGGGCGTGAAGAGGAAGGCGGCGAGATGCATCATCGGCGAAGGCTCCGCCGCCATCGTGGCCCGGCCGCGCGGCGATGCCAACCGCGCGGCCGGGGGAGTCTTTGCGTTGCGCGCGGCCGCCCCACCAGCCCCGCGCGCCAGGTCAGCCCAGGTGCCGGTCGAAGAAGGCGTAGGTCCGCTCATCCGCCAGATGCGCGGCGTCGGGCTTGAAGGAGCCCCGGTCCTCGCAGCCGAAGCCATGGCCCGCGCCGTCGTACACAAAAATCGCGACATCGGGCTGCGCGGCGCGGATCGCCTCCACGTCGCTCATGGGAATCGAGGCGTCGGTCGCGCCGAAATGCATCTCGACCGGGCAGCGCGCGACCTCGTTCTTCGCTGCCGCGATGCCGCCGCCATACCAGGCATTCGCCGCATCGAAGGCGCTGGTGCGGGTCGCGCCATGCCAGGCGACCGTGCCGCCCCAGCAATAGCCCACGATGCCGCGCTTGGCGCCGGCCGGCAGCGCCGCCGCGGCGGCCAGGATATCGAGCACGGTCTTGTGCTCGTTGACCATGCCCCGCAACTCGCGCCCGCGCGCCACGTCCGCGGCCTCATAGCCAAGCTCGATGCCCGGCTCCACGCGGTCGAACAGCGCGGGCATCACCACGGCGTAGCCGCGCTTGGCGAAATCGTCGGCGATACGGCGCATGTGCTTGTTGAGGCCGAAAATCTCCTGCACCACGACGATGCCCTTCTTCGCGTTCTTGGGGCCCACGGCATAGGCCTGCAGCTTTTGGCCGTCGGCGGCGGTCAGGTCGATCATCATGGCGGTCTCTCCCTTCGGGCGTTGGATGGGCCTATCCTGGCCGCATGGCAGACCCCGTCAACCTCAACCGGTTCAAGAAGCAGAAGGCGAAGGAGGAGGCCGCGCGGGAAGCCGCCGCCAACCGGGCGAAGCACGGCCGCAGCAAGACCGAGAAACAGAATGACCGCCGCGCCGAGCAACGCCGCCAGGCGCTGTTGGACGGCGTGAAGCGGGAGGAGTGATATGCCGAAACCGACGCGCCACATCATCCCTGGCTTCCCACCCACCGTCTCGCCCGCTTCGCACGCGGTGGAGGCCGATGGCTGGGTTTTTCTCACGGGCCAGCTGGGCCGTGACCTCAAGAACCCCGATGCGCCGCTGCCGGAGGACGTTGCCGCACAGACGCGGATCGCCATCGGCAACATGCGCGCGACGCTCGGCGCACTGGGTCTGGGGCTGGAACACGTCGTCTCGATGCGCGTCTTCCTCACGCAATTCGAGCGCGACTACGCCGCGATGAACGCGGCCTATGCGGCGGAATTTCCGGAAGGCGAGCGGCCCGTGCGCACCTGCGTCGGCGTCACGGCCTTGGCGCGCGGGGCGCTGGTCGAGCTGGACTGCATCGCGAAGCGGCCCTAGCCGGCCTCCATCCTGAGCCCCTCGCGCCGCACGATCGCGCCCCAGCGCTCGATCTCGGCGTTCACATGCTCGGCGAATTGCGCCGGCGTGCCCGGATGCGTCATGCCGCCCAGCTCCTCGAAGCGCTGCTGCGTCTCGGGCGCGTCCAGCAGCGTCGCGATCACGGCGTTCCAGCCCTGCACGGCCGCCTGCGGTGCACCCGTAGGCATGAACATGCCGAACCACATCGTCACGTCATAAGGGGCCAGTTCCGGCACGCCCTCGCGCATCGCCGGCACGTCGGGCAGGTTGCCGGCGCGGTCGGCGCTCGTCACCGCCAGTGCCTTCACGCGGCCTGCCTGCAAATGCGGCGTGGCGGAGGGCAGGTTCACCCAGGCCGCCTGGATGTTGCCCGCGATCAGGTCGAAGACCGCGGGCGTCGTGCCGCGGTAGGGCACATGCACGCCCGATGTCCCCGTCAGCTGCTGGAACCACACCAGCGAGAGATGCGCGGAGCTGCCATTGCCTGGGGTGCCGTGCGTGATCTGCTCGGGCCGCGCGCGCATCAGCCGCACGAGATCGGCGACCGAGTTTACGCCGAGCGAGGATTGCACGAGCAGGATATTGGGTGTGCGGATGACGCCGGAGACCGGGATCAGCTGATCGGGCCGGTAGGGCACGTCGGTGTAGAGCGAATAGGCGATCGCCTGCGACCCCGCGCTGCCGCAGAGCAGCGTCATGCCGTCATGCGGGGAGCGCAGCAGATCCATGGTCGCGATCACACCGCCCGATCCCGGCTTGTTGTCGGCGACCACGGGCTGGTTCCATGCGGCCTGCGCATGCCGCGCGACCATGCGCGTCACCAGGTCGCTGGTGCCGCCGGCGGTGGACGGCACGATCAGCCGGCTCGGCCCCGCGGGGCGCCAGGCCGGTTGCGCCGCGGCGAGCGCGGGGATGCAGGGAAGCGTGAGAGCGGCGCGGCGTGACAGCCTGGTCATGTCGGCATCCGAAGACAGGTCGCGCAGGATGTGCCGCAGATCGGGCTGCGGCGGAAGGGTTCAGCGCGGCCCGGGATCCGCGGGCGGCGCATGCTTCTCGATCCAGGCGGAGATCCAGCGCAGCGCGAAATGGGCGGCGAGGATCACGCCGGCCAGCGCCAGGGCCATCCGCAACTGCCCGGCGCCGACCGCCGTGCCCATGGCCGCCGCCGCCCAGAAGCTCGCGGCGGTGGAAAGCCCGCGGACCTGGCCGCCTTCGTGCAGGATCACGCCTGCGCCGAGGAAGCCGATCCCGGTCGCGAGCGCGCCGATGCCGGCCGCGATGTTGTTGCCGCCCACGGCGATGATGACATGCGCGAAGGTGCAGGCCGCGACCGTGACCAGGGCGAGCGAGCGCAGCCCGCCCGGATGGCGGCGGTATTCGCGCTCCGCACCGATGGCGGCACCGAGCAGGAAGGCGATGCCGAGCTTGAGCAGATCGTCCCAGGGCAGGATCGTCATGGCGGCGTCCAGTCAATCACGCATGCGGGCCGGATGGAATGCGCGCGGGCGGCGCCGTCAGCCGTCCAGCACGTCGTCTTCCGGCTTGCGCCGTGCGCGGTGCGCATCGACCCAGGCCGCGACCGGGCGCAGCATGCGGTTCACCGCTAGCACCAGCACGGCGACGATCAGCGCGGCGCCGAACTCCCGCGCGCCGCTCAGCAGGCCGAGGATGGCGACGCACCAGATCGTCGCCGCATCGCCCAGGCCGGTGACGCTGCGCCCGGCCTTGATGATGGCGCCGGCGCCCAGGAAGCCCACGCCGGTCGCGACGGCACCGAAGGCGGCGCCCCAGCCGGATTCCGGCACCCGCGTCAGGATCATGCAGGCGAAGCCGGCGCTGGCCAGAGCAACCAGGGTGCAGGTGCGCAGGCCGACGGCGCTCGTGCTGATGCCGCGCTCGATGCCGATGCCGGCGCCGAGCACGAAGGCGAAGAACAGCACGAGGGCATTGCCCGCATCGGGCCCGAGCGCCGACAGCCAGGCGTTGAGCGCCGCGTTCATCACACGTTGAAGCGGAACAGCATCACATCGCCGTCGCGCACGACATAGTCCTTGCCTTCGACCTTCATCCTGCCGGCCTCCTTCGCACCCTGCTCGCCGCCGAGCGCGACATAGTCGTCATAGGCGATGGTCTCGGCGGCGATGAAGCCGCGTTCGAAATCGCCATGGATGACGCCCGCGGCCTGCGGTGCCCTGGTGCCCTTCACGATGGTCCAGGCGCGCGCCTCCTTGGGTCCGCAGGTGAAATAGGTGATGAGCCCGAGCAGCGCGTAGCCCGCGCGGATGATCCTGTCCAAGCCGCTGTCCTGGAGCCCCAGGCTTTCCAGGAACGCCGCGCGGTCCTCGGCGCCCATCTGGCTGATCTCGGCCTCGATCGCCGCCGAGACGACCACGGCCTGCGCCCCTTCCGCCTTCGCGCGTTCGAACACGCGTGCCGACTGTGCGTTGCCCGTGGCGGCGGACGCCTCCTCCACGTTGCACACGTAGAGCACGGGCTTGGTGGTCATGAGCTGGAGGCGCTTGGCGGCCTCCTCCTCGCCCCTGGGCACCGCGGTGCGGGCGGGGCGGCCCGCTTCGAGCGCGGCCTTCAGCGGCTCGATCAGCGCCATCTGCGCCTGCGCTTCCTTGTCGCCGCCGCGCGCGCGCTTGACCAGGCCCTGGGCGCGCTTTTCCAGGCTGTCGAGGTCGGCGAGCATGAGCTCGGTCTCGACCGTCTCGGCGTCGCGGATCGGGTCGATGCTGCCTTCGACATGGGTGATGTCGCCATCCTCGAAGCAGCGCAGCACGTGGACGATGGCGTCCACCTCCCGGATGTTCGCCAGGAACTGGTTGCCGAGGCCCTCGCCCTTGGACGCGCCGCGCACCAAGCCTGCGATGTCCACGAATTCCAGGCTCGTCGGCACGGTCTTCTGGGACCTGCCGATCTGGGTCAGCCTATCCAGGCGCGGGTCGGGGACCGCGACGCGCCCGACATTGGGCTCGATCGTGCAGAAGGGGTAGTTCGCCGCCTGCGCCGCGGCCGTCTGCGTCAGCGCGTTGAAGAGCGTGGACTTGCCGACATTCGGCAGCCCGACGATGCCGCAATTGAAACCCATGGTGACGTTCCTCTAGCCGCCGATGGCCTTGCGCCAGGCGGCCGTGAATTCGCGTTCGAAGGTCTGTGCCGCCTCGGCGGCCGCGACGCGCGCGGCGCCGTCATCCGTGATCGGCATCAGGGCGGCGGTGCGCACATGGCTCAGGATCTCACCGATGCTGAGCGTCCCGCGCGGCATGCGGCCGAGCGTCTGGCGCGCGGCCTCGGCCGGGTCGTCGGCCATGCGCATGATCTGCCGCGCCGCGATGATCAGCGCGCCGGCAAGTGCGGAGGCTTCCCGCGCCGCGTCGCGCATGATGCGGCGGTCCTCGGATTCCGGTCCCTGGGCGTCGATCGGGAAGAAGTTGAGCGCGGAGGCGAGATGGGCCGCGGTCGCTGACAAGATGTGCGCTTCGCGCGTCAGCGCGGAGGCGAGGATCGCCGCGCCGTTTGCGCGTGTTTCGGGCCCCGGTTCGCCCACGCCGTCGAACAGCTGTTCGGCGTCGTCCATCGTCAAGCCTCCTGCGTCAGCAGCGCGACGCGCGTCATGAAGTTCTCCGCGCGTTCCTCGGCCAGCATGGGCGCGGCGTCGGCGATGGCGTCCAGCAGCGCGGAGAGCCAGGGCTGGTCCGCCTTGGCGAAGTTGCCCAGCACATGGCCGGTGACCGCGTCCTTGTGCCCGGGATGGCCGATGCCGATGCGGATGCGCCAGTAGTCCGGCGAGCCGAAGGCGCGGCGGATGTCGCGCAGGCCGTTGTGTCCCGCGACGCCGCCGCCGAGCTTCACCCGCACCTTGCCCGGCGCCAGGTCGAGCTCGTCATGGAAGACCCAGATATGGGCGGGCGGGATCTTCGAGAAGGCGGCCGCCTGCTGCACCGAGGAGCCGCTGTCGTTCAGGTAGGTCAGGGGGTTGAGCGCGATGACCGTGCGCCCGCCGAGCGTGCCGTCCGCGACCTCGCCCTTGAAGCGCTTGCGCCAGGGCGAGAAGCGGTGGCGGGACGCGATCGCATCCAGCGCCATGAAGCCGACATTGTGCCGCTGGCGCGCGTAGTCCGGCCCGGGATTGCCGAGCCCCACCCACAGCAATGGTGTATCGCCCGCCATGTGTCGGTCCCCGGGCACAGAAGAAGGAGGGGGCGCGGGGGAGTTCCCTCCCCCGCAATCACCTTACTTCTTCTTGGCGTCCTTCGCAGGGGCGGCCGCCGCGGGCGCCTTCTGCTTGGTCGCCTCGACCGGCTTCGCCTCGACCGGCCCCGTCGGGGCTTCCTCGGCCTTGGTCGGTGCGGCGACGGAGGCGACCATGAAGTCGCGGCCCGCGATCACCGGCTTCGTGCCGAGGCTGTCCTTCACCGCCGACCAGCGCAGCGAGGCGCCGATGCTGGCCTCGGCCAGGTCGATCTCGAAATGCGGGGGCACGTTCTCGGCGTCGGCATAGACCTCGATCTCGCGCCGCACGACGTTCAGCACGCCGCCGGCCTTGAGGCCCGGAGAGATGCCTTCGTTGAGGAAGTGCACGGGCACCAGCACGCGGATGCGGCTGCCGGCGGCGAGCCGCTGGAAGTCCACATGGATCGGGCGGTCGGAGACCGGGTGGAACTGCACGTCGCGCATCAGGGCGCGCTCGGTCGTGCCGTCCTTCACCGCGACCTCGAAGATGTGCGACTGCCAGCCGCCCTTCTGCAGTTCCTTGATGATGACGCGCGGGTCGAGGGCGACCAGCTGCGCATCCTGCTTCGCGCCATAGATGACGCCGGGGACGAGCCCCTGTTTCCGAGTTGCGCGTGCCGCCCCCTTACCGGCCCGCCCGCGCGCCTCGGCCTCGATCCTGATCGTCTGGATCATGGCTGATATCCTTCGCGTTGGGTTTTGTGTTCGCTGGGAAGAGCCCAACAAACAGCGGCGCCGGCCTCCAGGGGTGCCGGCGCGCC
>JAYRQX010000901.1:0-1856 GCA_041910415.1 Acetobacteraceae bacterium
ACGCCGCGTCGATCAGCGCGCCGGCGTCGCGCAGCGCGGTGATCTCGGCGTCGGAGAAGCCGCTCTCCCGCAGCACGGCGAGGGTGTCTTCGCCGAGGCGCGGGGCGGGGCGGCCGGGCGGGGCCATGCCGCCGGAAAGTGTGTTGGGACGGCCGATTGCGAGCGTCTCGCCCTCGGTCGGGTGCGTCTCCGGCGTCACCATGCCGACGGCCTGGAGATGCGGGTCGGTCAGCAGGCTGTCCAGCGTGTTGTAGGGCATGGCGGGCACGTCCAGCCGTTCGAAATCGTCCAGCCATTCGGCAGACGTGCGCGATTGCAGCGCTTCCCCGCGCAGCTTGAAATAGTCCTTCGTGTTCGCGGTGCGCGCGGCGACGGTCGCGAAGCGCGGATCGGTCTTCAGCTCCGGCCTGCCGATGGCGTCGAAGAAGGCATGCGCCTGGCCGTCCGTGTTCGCGGAGATGCAGATGTAGCCGTCCTTCGTCTTGAGCGGCCGTGCATCGGGGCTGAGCACGCGGTGATCGCCCGGCGGTCCCAGCGGCGGCGTGAAGGTCATGGCGCCCATGTGCTGCATCATCACGAAGGCGGCCATGTTCTCGAACATCGGCACCTCGATGCTCTCGCCGCTGCCGGTCTTCTCGCGCCGGTAGAGGGCGAAGCCGATCATCTGCGCGGCGATCAGGCCGACGATGTGATCGGCCATCACCATCGGCACGAAGCGCGGCTCTCCCGTGGAGGCCTCGAAGCAGCCGGCGACGCCGGAGATGCCCTGGATGACGGTGTCATAGGCGGGGCGGCCGGCATACGGACCCTTCATGCCGAAGCCCACGATCTGGCAATGGATCAGCCGCGGGTTTTCTGTTCGCAGCGTCTCCGCATCCACGCCCAGGCGCTTCAGCGCATCGGGGCGGATGTTGGTCATCACCACGTCGCAGGTGGCGGCGACGCGACGGATCGCGTCGGCCGCGCCGGGCTTCTTCAGATCGAGCCCGAGCGAGCGCTTGCCGCGGTTGAAGTTGAGGAACTTCCCGGACATGCCTGATGTGCGGCCCTTGCCGCCGAGCCGACGCAGCAAATCGCCATCGGGGCCTTCCAGCTTGATGACGTCCGCGCCCTGTTCGGCGAGCACGCCGCCGCAGACGGGACCGACGACGACCGAGGAGAGATCGAGCACACGCACGCCATCGAGCGGACCACTCACGACGCGAACTCCACATCCAGGCGGAGCGCCATCGCGCCCTCCTCGTTCTCGGCCCAGCAGACTGCCTTGCCCGACGCATCCGGATGGGTGCCCTTCAGCGTGACGGGGCGGCCGCAGAAAAGCGGCTTCGCCGTGCGTGCGGCATAGGCGCGGAGTTCCCGCCCCGCGCGCTTCCGCGCCGCCTCGATCAGCTTGAGCGTGGTGACGGAGCCATTGACCACCAGCGCGGGATAGCCTTCCTCCCCGCGCGCGTAATCCGCGTCGTAGTGGATGCGGTGGCCGTTGAACTGCAGCGCGGAGATGCGGAACAGCAGCACGGGGTCGGGCGTGAATCGTTCGGACCAGGCGGCGGCGGGCAGGTCCGGCGCGTCGGGCTTCGCGGGGGCTGCGCCGGGCGTGGGAGCTTCGCGATAGACGATGTCCTGCTCCTCGACCGCGACGACGCCCTGTGGGCCTGTCACGGTGCGGCGCACGGTGACGAAGACGAGCCGCCCGCTGCGCCCTTCCTTGGGCGTGATGGCCGCGATCTCCGATCGCTGCACCAGCGCATCGCCGACGCGCGGCGCCAGGTGGTAGACAAGGCGGCGCCCGGCGAGCATGCGGCGCGGCAGGTCCACGGGCGGCAGGAATTCGCCCGTCGCCGCGTGGCCGTCAGGGC
>JAYRQX010000902.1:0-15413 GCA_041910415.1 Acetobacteraceae bacterium
CGCTGATGGACGTGACGGCGCTGATCGAGGGGATCGACGCGCCTGCGCTTCAGCCGGCAGGGATCGGCATTCTCGGCGATGGGTAGCGCGTCCTAACGAGATCGCACTGCCACCGGATCGCCGGCCAGCCGGTCGGCCTCCTCCCGCAGCAGTGCCTCAAGCGCCGCGTAGTCCATTCGCCCGGCCACAGCGACGGCCACGCGCGCGAGCGTCGCAATGCCTGGCGGCACAGCCGCGGCACCGCTCGCCCATCGCTGCGCGACCCGGGGCGCGGCGCCCACCAGAGACGCGAAAGCGGCCGGGGTGATCCCCAGCCGCTCCATCACGTCGCGGAATTCCGCGTCAGTCATGTCAACCCATGCCTCACCACCACCAGCGCGCCATCAGGCGTGAGCATCGCGCGGCGCGCAACCAGCATTTCCGCATGCTCGGCATCGTGCGCCATGGGAACGCGCTGCCACCCGCGGCGCGCCACGAACGCCCGCACCCGCGCAGCCAGCGCCGGCCCGGTCTCGCGCGTGCAGAACACCCAGGCGCCCGTGCAGATCAGCCGCGCCTCCGGGTGAGGCATCCACTCCCGCACCGGCGACGCACTGCCGCCGCTGCCGGCGCTTCCCGCGTCGCTGGCGACCGTGGCCGTGCCGTCGGGCAGCAGCCACAGGCTGGCCGACCATCCAAGGTCAATCGAGCCATCGAACCGCTTCCCCTCGAACATCTTCGCGACGGGCGAAACGCGGTCTTCGGTCGGCCCGTCCGTCCATCGCACATTGACCGAGCAACCGCCGGCGCAGGAATGCGACCGGACGCTGAACTTCACGCCAGGGAACGCCCGCGCCAGCGCGGCACGGACCAGCTTGGCGGTCTGCGCCACGCCCAGATATTCGGCGCGCATCTCAACGCACCTCCGCACCACGGGCCGCGCGGGCAGCCTGCCGCGCCTGCCAGGCCGCACGGGACCGCTCGCGATCCGCCGCCCGCTCATCACGCGACAGCGTGCCGCTGCCGTCCGTGTCGATCCGGGCGAAGCGCCGGGCCGCCCGAGCCTCCGCGCGCTGCATGAACACCTCGCGCGACACGTCGGGCCGCGGCGCACGGGCCGGGTGCGCATCCTGCGCCAGCACCGGACCGGCCATACCCACGAGCGCCACGCCCACCATCAGGAATTTAAGCATAGGGAACTCTCCCGCTACGCCGCCGGACCATTCCGCGCGGTCGGAAGATGGGCGGGACCGAAGCCGCGCCCATCGCCCGACCCAGCGGGATCAGGCAGCGCGGGCTTCCGCCCGAGCCTGCCACGCGCGACGGACCGCATCGCGGCGGGCGCTCCTGAGCCATTCCGCGGCATCCGCGGCGGGCCGCTTTGTCGCGCAGGCCTGCCGCCATGCCGCCCGCGCGTTCTTGCGCTTCGCCCGCCGCCGCATCTCGACAATCGCAGCCGCCAGCCCAGGCCGACCATCCTCCGCCAGCGCGTCGCGATCAGCGCGCGGCAGCTGCTGCCAGCCATCCGCGCCCAGGTAGATCGCGCCGAACGGGCCGACGCGCAGAACCTCGGCACCGCGCGACCATGTCGCGTAACCCTCGCGATCCGTCGCGCCGGCCACGAAACCGCGCGCCCGCAACCCATGCTCGCGCAACGCCAGCAGCACATTCCCGCCCGACGCGGCGAACTCCTCGACGCTCGCGCGGATCGGCGCCAAACCGGCATACCGCGCGATCTGCGCCAGTGACCGCGGGCGCCACCCAATGTCACCCGGGCGCTTGGGCGCCTTCGCAGCGCGAGGCTTGGCAACCGGCGACACGGCCACCGGGGCCGGAGCAGGCTGCACAACGACAGGCGACACCACCACGGGCCGCAGAACCGCCGTGACGCTGATGCGCGGCTTCGCCACGGGCACCACCTCGGCAGACAGCAGCGCCGCCACCTGGTCGCGCAGAGCAACAGCCGCGCGCCGGTCACGATGCACAAGCTCGGCATGCACCGCGCGCAGCACATCAGCCGCCGGCCGCGTCTCGACCAGCGCAGCAAGCGCCGCCGTGCTTTCGCGGAAGTAAGCTCGGGCAGGATTGGCATTGTCAAATGGCATCGGAACGTCTCCGCATGAGGTCTGAACCGGCACAACGCCGCGTCCATGAGCCAAACCATATCGGGCAATTCTGCCCTACACAAGCCCAAATCACCGAACCGCACAAAAAGGCTCAGCGCAGCCGTCTCAGGAATTACGCAATGTTGTCTATACAGTCATCCGCAAAAACACGCACAAGTAGGCCAGTCATCCAATTGACAGGACAGCCAGCCTATGGGCCGTATCGCGTCGCGCGCGCGCATTTCCTTCCCTCATGAGGCTTTCGTGCCCGATCCCGCTCCCGCTAAGCCCAACCACGGCCTAACCGCCGTTCAACTGCGCTTCGCCAACGCTTGGGCCGAAGCCAAGATGGCCGGCGCAGACTTCACCGACGGACAGATCGCCGAAGCCGCCGGATACCGCGGAAATAAGGACGTGCTCGCCGTCGCCGCCTCCCGCACGCTCGCCAACCCAAAAGTCCGCGACTACCTCCACGAACGCGCGAAAGCCTACCTCAAGGAAGGCGCGGTTGAGGTGGCGGTCACATTGCGCACGCTAAGCACCCGCGCGAGGTCCGAGCGAGTGCGCGCGGACACGGCTGCGAGGCTTGCAACGGGGCTTGGTCTGATCGCGCCGGAACAGGTGGCCGGCCAGGCTGGCGTGGCTGTGCAGATCGTGTTTCGCAGTGATGCCGGTGCGCTACTCGTGCAGTCCGAGCAAGCGCGGCCGGACGCCCAAGCAATCCGCGGAGTGCAGGCGATAGACCACGGCATTGCTGAGGGCGAGGACGGCGGGCGGCAGGCTCGGCCGCAGATATCGAGGGCGAAAGCGACGGCTCGGCAGCGGAAGGCCCCCCGGGGGGGAGGGGGGGGCGATTTCGGGGAGAGAGGGAAGGAGGAAGGGGGGGTGCCCTCACGGCGTCCCCCTGAAAAGTCGGGGGTTGGGAAGGGTGGTGCGGCGAAAATTTCCCGGGTGGTGAAGTCGCGGGGTGGTGCCTGATGGGTGATGTGCCTGCCCTGACGATTGAGCCGGATGGGGAGGTGTTGGAGAGGTTCATTGCGTCGCGGGCGCGGGTGAAGGGTGTCCAGGGGCCGGTGGGGTCGGGGAAGTCCACGGCGTCGTGGCAGGCGCTGTTGCTGAATGCGGCGTCGCGGCAGTCGCCGGCGAATGGGAAGCGTGGGACGGCGCGGGGGGTTCGGCATCGGCGGACGCTGCTGATCCGTGCGACGCGCAAGCAGATCATTGACACGGTGTTTCCGACGATGCGGCAGGTGCTGGTGTCGTCGGTGTTCGGGATGGCGACGGAGAGTGGCCGGCCGAAGTTGCACGTTCGGATGCCGGGGCTGGATTGGGAAATCCTGGGCTATGGGATGGATGATCCGCGGGACATTGAGGATCTGAAGTCGTTCGAGGCGTCGGACATCTACATCTCGGAGGCGCGGTATGTGGCGCGCGAGATCATCGTGGCGTGTGCGGAGCGCATTGGGCGGTATCCGCCGGTCGAGGCGGGCGGGTGCGTTGAGCCGCAGTTGATCTTCGACACCAATCCGCCGGATGCGGGGTCGTGGCTGGCGGTGGTGTCGGGGCAATCGCCGGTGCCGGAGGGGTTGTCGGCGGATGATCGCCTGGCGTGGCAGATGCCGCCGGGGTGGGATTACTTCTTGCAGCCGCCGGCGGTGCTGGAAGTGCGGGACGCGGGCGGGGTGGTGACGGGGTTCGTGGAGAACCCTCGGGCGGAGAACCTGCGGTATCTGCCGCCGGGGTATTATGCCGAGAAGATCGCGGGCCGGACGCGCGGCGAGATCGACAGTGAGTTGGGGAACAAGCCGGGGGCCTCGAAGGCGGGCAAGCCGGTGTGGCCGCACTACCGGGCGGAGGTCCATGGGGTCTCGGGGCTTGAGGTGGTGGCTGGGCATCCTGTCCTTGTCGGGGTGGATTTCGGCCGGACGCCGGCGGCGGCGATTGGGCAGCACGTGCACGGGCAATGGCGGCTGCTGCGCGAGATCGTGACGGAGAACATGGGCGCGCGGGAGTTCGCGCGGTTGCTGAAGTCGTCGATGGCGCAGTGGTTCCCGGGTTCGGACTGGGCGTGCTGGGGCGATCCGGCGGGCGAGAACATGGAGCAGAGCGACGACCGTTCGCCTTTTCGCGAATTGTGGGCGGAAGGGGTGCGGGTGATCGCGGCGCCGGGGAACAACGATTGGGTGCTGCGGCGCGACGTGGTGGACGAGGCGTTGCGGCGGCTGGTGGATGGGCGCGCGGCGTTTGTGATGGACACCAAGGCGTGTCCCGTGCTAGCCGCTGCATTCGCAGGACAATATGCTTATCCGCGCTTGCAGACCTCGATGGAGAGGTATGCTGACCGGCCGATTAAGAACCGTTTCTCACATGTGGCGGATGCCTGTCAGTATCTTCTTCTCGGGGGTGGTGAAGGGCGGGTGCTGTTGCAGCGGAGCGGGATAGCGGGGGTGCGGGACCGGGCGCGTTCGATGCCGGTCCGGACGCCGGATTGGGACCCGTATTCGCTGGAACTTGGGGTTCGGTGGTGAGGAGCGGCGGCGGATGTCCACGAGGCGCACGAACGGGAACATGAAGGCGGCGGCGGGGAACATGTCGCGCCGCTCGCAGGGCAACATCTCGGCTGACAAGGCGGGGCCGATGCTGAAGGGGACGACGATCTCGTTCTCCTCCGGCGCGACGATTGCGGACAGCGGGAACGGCCTGGCGGTCTTCGCTGCGGGGCAGAAGGTGCGGGTTCGCGGGTCGGCGGCAAACAGCCGCGACTATGTCGTGGCGACCAGCGCCGCGGGTTCGCTGACGGTGACGCCGGCGGTGGTGCAGACGGAGAGCGCCGGGGCCGCGATCACCATCTCGCAGGTCAAGTGATGGGCGGGATGTTCTCCTCGCCGAAGTCGCCGCCGCCCCCGGCGGCAGCAGCGCCCGCCTTCCAGCCGGCGCCGTCACGCTCGGCGGAGGAAGTGACGGGCGAGGCGGTTGCCGAGCGCACGCGGCGCGCGGCGCAGGCGGGGCGGCAATCGACGTTGCTGACGGGCACCTCGGACGAGGGCGCGGGCGACCGCAAGAAGACGTTGCTGGGGGGCTGATGGGCGGGATGTTTTCCAGCCAGGCTGCGCCGCCGAACGGCAAGCCGACCGTGCGGGAGATCGCCGCGACGGGCTTGCAGATAGCGGGGCAGTCGGAGACGGCGGCGCTGGCGACGACGGGGGCGGATGCGCGGACGACGCGGACGCTGACGCGCAACCCGACGCTGCTGGGCGGCACGGGCACGGACAGCGGAAAGACGCTGCTGGGGGCATGACCCATGGATGATGAGGTTGCGGCGATCCTGCGGCGGGCCGACGCGCTGAAGGCGGCGCGGGCGAATTTCGACTGGCACTGGCAGGAAGTGGCGGATTACGTGCTGCCCTCGCGCGAGTTCACCCGCAGCACCTCGCCGGGCACGAAGCGCACGGCGCGCATCTTCAACACCGCCCCGGTCCTGGCCTGCGAGCAATTGGCGGGCGGGCTGCATGGCATGCTGACCTCGCCGGCGCTGCGGTGGTTCTCGCTGCGGGTGTGGGATGCGGGTCTCGCGCAGGATGACGAGGCGAAGGCGTGGTTCGCCGATGCGACCGACCGCCTGTATGAGCACTTCAACAGCCAAGTTGCGGGCTTCGCGACGGCGGCGCACGAGTTCTATCTGGACATCGCGGCGTTCGGGACGGCGGTGATGTATGTGCCGGACCTGGGGCGCCTGGGCGCGGGGTATCGCGCGGTGCCGCTGGCGGAGTGCTTCGCCAGCGAGGGATCGGGGGGGCGGATCGACACGCTGTTCCGCTGCTGGAAGTGGCCGGTGCGCAACGTGGTCGAGACCTGGCCCGACACCGCCGGCGCCGACCTGAAGAAGCGGGCGACCGAGAAGCCGGACGAGTTGCTGGACCTGATCCATGCCGTCGAGCCGCGGCGGCCGGGCGAGAAGGGAACCGCCTGGACCAGCACCTATCTGGTGCGCTCGCCGCAGATCGTGTTGGAGCGCGGCGGGTATCGGGACTTCCCCTTCGTGGTGGCGCGCTGGACCAAGCGCAGCGGCGAAATCTACGGCTGCGGGGCGGGGATGAACGCCCTGCCGGATGTGAAGTTGCTGAACAAGATCGAGGAGACCGCGCTGCGGGCCGGACAGAAGGTGGTCGATCCGCCGCTGATGGTGCCCGATGACGGGTTCCTGAACCCGCTCGACACCCGGCCGGGTGGGGTGAACGTGTTCCGCGCGGGCATGGTGGGCGAGAACGACCGCATCATGCCGATGCAGACTGGCGCGCGGCCGGACCTGGGCGAGAAGATGGCCGACCGGGCCGAGGCGCGCGTCAAGAGCACCTTCTACGCGGACTGGATGAACCTGCCGCGGCAGCCGAACATGACGGCGACGGAGGTGATCCAGCGGCGCGACGAGATGCTGCGGCTGATGGGGCCGATGGTGTCGCGCCTGACGGCGGAGATGCTGGCGCCGATCATCGAGCGCAGTTTCCGCATCCACTTCGAGAACGGCCTGTTCGCGCCGATACCGCGGCACCTGGCCGGGGCGGAATGGCGGGTGGAATACCTATCTCCGCTGGCGATCAGCCAGAAGTCGAACGATGCCGATGCCGTGCTGCGGTGGTTCACCGTGGCGTCGCAGATGGCGGCCGTCGATCCGACCGTGCTGGATGCGATGGACATGGGCGAGGCGTCGCGGTTCCTGGCGGATCGCTACAATGCGCCGCCGTCCATCATGCGCTCGCGCGAGGAGGCGGCAGCCCGCGGCGCGGCGCGTGACCAGATGGCGCAGCAGGCGGCCGAGGCGCAGCAGGCGGAGACGATGGCGCGCACGGTGAAGACCGGGGCACAGGCGGTGGGCGAACTCGCCGGGGCGGCGGCGGAAGCGCCTGCCGGGGCGTGATGGCGCGCCTCTGGCAGACCATCGGCGAGCGGCTGCACCTGTCGCGCCTGACCGGCGAGGAGCGGGCGCGTCGCGAGGCGGCGCTGGTCGCGGATTATCGCGCGGTCTTTGCCTCGCCGGAGGGGCGGCGCGTGTTGGCCGACCTGCTGCGGCGATCTGGTATCGTCCAGTCCAGTTTCGCGGCGGATGCGGGCGAGATGGCCTATCGCGAGGGGCGCCGGCGGATCGGGCTTGAGATCGTCGAGCAGATCAACCGCGATCCCGGCACCGTCCTGACGATGCTGACCAGCGGCGACACCGCCGCGCTGTTCACCGATGGAGACCCCCCATGAGCGAAAGCACGCAGGCCGCACCGGCCGCCGAAACCCAGGCCCCGCCCGCGGCGACCGGCGCCGAGTGGCTGCCGGCGGAATACCGCACCGATCCGGCCTTCGCGTCCTTCAAGGACATCACGGCCCTGGCGAAGTCCTTCAAGGACACGCAGCAGTTCGTGGGCGCCGACAAGGCGCATGTGCTGCGGCTGCCGAAGGAAGGCGGCGTGCCGGACGAGGTGTGGCAGCGGCTCGGCCGGCCGGAGAAGGCCGAGGGCTACGAGTTGGCCGCGCCGGAGGGGTTCCCCGATGACGCCATGGAGGCCTTCCGCGAGACCGCGCACAAGCTCGGGCTGCCGCAGGCGCAGGCGGCTGGCGTGCTGGAATTCTACCAGCAGCAGCAGGCGCAGGCGCGCACGCAGATGCAGACGCAGTCGGCCGAGGCGCTGAAGCGCGAGTGGGGCGCGGCCTATGACGACCGGATGGCGGCGGCGAAGCGGGCCGTGCGCGAGGTGGGCGGCGATGCTGTGCTGGGCGTGCTGGAACAGTCGGGTCTCGGCAACCATCCCGACGTGATCAGGATGTTCGCGCAGATCGGCATGGACCGGGCGGAGCCGGGGGCGCTGAAGGGCGGCGGCAGCGGAGGCCTGGGAGGGCGGATGACGCCGCAGCAGGCGCAGGCGGCGATCGGCGCGAAGCAGCGCGACGCCGAGTTCATGAAGGCCTATCACGGCGCCGACCATGCCGGGCACGCCGCGGCGGTGGCGGAAATGGCGGACCTGTATCGCCAGGCGCATCCCGGCTGATTTTTTTCTTGATTTCCGGCGCGCGCTGTGAATGTAATCCGCGCGCCGGGTTCGGGTAGCGGATTTCCGTCCGATGGCAACCGGCGAGGGATGGCCCACCTGACGGGCAAGGCGAAGGTCCGCGTCGCGGGGAGCCCAGGCCGATCGGTGCAACGCACATGATCGAAGGCTCACTGGGATGTCCCTCGAAATCACCACCGCCCAGAAGGTGCAGTTCGCGCAGAACTACCTGATGCTGTCGCAGCAGAAGGTGTCGCGCCTGCGCAATGCCGTGATGCTGGAAGGCGGCGTCTCCGGCAAGCGGTTCTCCCGCGACCAGATCGGCACGACCTCGGCCCGCAAGCGCACCACGCGCCACGCCGACACGCCGCGCATGGATACGCCGCACCGGCGCCGCTGGGCGAACATGTACGACTACGACTGGGCCGACCTGGTCGATACGCTCGACAAGCTGAAGACCATCGCGGACCCGACCAACGAATACGCGCAGGCGGCTTCGGCTGCGATGGGGCGCGCGATCGACGACGAGATCATCAACGCTGCCTTCGCCACGGCGATCACCGGCGAGGAAGCCGGCGGGACCGAGGCGTGGTCGGGCAACGTCGTCGCGGTGAACTCCTGGGCCTATGGCTCCGGCTCCGGCAATGCCGGGCTGACCGTGTCGAAGGTGATCGAGGCGAAGGTCATGCTCGACACCGGCGAGGTGGACCCGGACGAGGAACGCTTCTTCGCCTGCACGGGCGCGCAGATCGGCCAGTTGCTCGCCACCACCGAGGCGACCTCGGCGGACTACAACACCGTGAAGACGCTGGCCGAAGGCAAGATCGACACCTTCTGCGGGTTCAAGTTCATCCGCATCGAGCGCCTGCTGCTGAACGGTTCCTCGCAGCGCCGTTGCATGGCGTGGTCGAAGTCGGGGCTGTGCCTGGGCATCGGCGCCGAGCCGAAGACCGAGATCGGGCCTCGCGCGGACAAGAACTACGCCACGCAGGTCTTCACCGAGATGAGCATCGGCGCCACGCGAATGGAACTCGCGAAGGTCGTCGAGATCATCTGCGCCTGATCGGGAGACAGCACCGATGCCCTTCGTCAATGCAGCGACCATCGCCGCGGGTTCGACGACCCCGGCGCTTCTCCCGGCCGGCCTCCACGGGGCGCGCGTGCGCGCCTCGACCGCCGCCTTCACCTGCGCCTCCGATGCGGCCGGCACCTACACCGTGCCAATCGTGCTGCCCAAGGGCGCGCGCGTCCTGGCGATGTTCACCAATGCCTCCGCGACCATGGGCGGCACGGCGACCATCGCCATCGGCATTGCCGGCGCGACCGGGAAGTATCGTGCCGCGGCGACGCATACCGCCACGGACACGCTGACCTTCCATTCGCTGGCGACGGTCTTCGGCGTCGAACTGACGGCCGACGAGCAGATCATCATGACGACTGCCTCGGCGGCCCTGCCGTCCTCCGGCACCCTGACGATCGGCTTCCTCTACACCCTCGACTGACGGCCGGGCCGCGGCCGCAGGAGAGAGCAATGGCGTCGAGTGTCGTGGAAATCTGCAACCGCGCGCTCGACGCCATCGGCGCCAAGACCATCATCTCGCTCGACGACGAGACGCGGGAGGCGGGGCTGTGCCGCCGCTACTACCCGCAGTTGCGCGACGAGGTGATCCGCTCGCACCCCTGGAACTTCGCCCTGGTGCGCGTGGCGCTGCCGGCGCTTTCGGTAGCACCGGCCTGGGGCTATGCGAGCGCCTACCAACTGCCGGTCGATTGCCTGCGCGTGCTGTCGGTGGGCGATGCCGACCCCTTCGCGACACCCTGGCGCATCGAGGGGCGCACCATCGTCACCGACGAGGGCGCGCCGCTGAGCGTGCTGTATCTGCGCACCGTGCCCGACAGCGGCAACTTCGATCCCATGTTCGTCTCCGCGCTCGCCGCGCGGCTGGCCATGGAGATGGCGATGCCGCTGGCGTCGGATGCCGGGCTGCGGGCCGCCATGGAGAAGGAATTCCTGTCGCGCATGCGCGCGGCACGTTCCGCGGATGGGCAGGAAGGCACTCCCTCGCGCATCTACGCCGAGGAATTCGTCCAGGCGAGGCACTGATGCCCGTCGTCAGGCCGATCCAGACCAACTTCACCGCTGGCGAGGTGTCGCCGCGCATGTTCGGCCGCGTCGATGTCGCGCGGTATGCGAATGGCGCGGCCGAGATGCTGAACATGGTGGTGCAGGTGCAGGGCGGCGCGACGCGGCGCGCCGGCACCTATTTCGCCGGCGAGGCCATGGTGCACGATGCGCGGCCGCGCCTGGTGCGCTTCGAGGTCTCGACGCTCGCCGCCTATGTCGTCGAGTTCGGCAACTACTATGTCCGCTTCTGGCGCAACCGCGCGCCGCTGACCGATGGCTTCGGTGCGACCGTCATCATCGGCTCGCCCTGGGGCACGGACGACCTGGCCGAACTGCGCTTCGCGCAGAGCGCCGACGTGCTGTTCGTGTGCCATCCGAACCATGCGCCGCGGCGCCTGTCGCGCACTTCCGAGACCAGTTTCGTCATCGACGAGGTGCCCTTCACGGGAGGTCCCTGGGCGGAGGAGAACGCGGGCGCGACCACCCTCACGCCGAGCGGCGCGACCGGCACGATCACCGTGACCGCGTCCGCGGCGGTGTTCGCGGCCGATGATGTTGGCCGGCTGTTGGCGATCCGCGACGAGACGGGGGAGCGCAGCGCGTCCACGGCCTATGGCGCCGGCACGCTGATGTGGGCCAACTACAACCAGACGGTGCGCCTGTATCGCGTGGCGCAGGCCGGCACCACGGCGGCGGCCGATCCGACCACCAGCCTGGAACCGGCCTGGGACAAGAACGCGCCGAACGGGGAGAGCAACACCGTCCGCGACGGGACGGCCGTTCTGGAATACCTCGGCCGCGGTCGCGCCATATGGGGATGGGGCCGGATCACCGGCTACACCAGCGCGACGCAGGTCACGGTCGAGGTCATAGGCCGCATGCCAGCGACCAATGCCTCGACGCGATGGAAGCTCGGCGCATGGAGTGCGGCGCGCGGCTATCCGCGCTGCATGACCTTCCATGCCGGGCGCACCTGGTGGGGCGGGTCCATCGCGCAGCCGCAGACGGTATGGGCGAGCGAGACGGGCGACTTCTATTCCCTCGCGACCAGCGAGGAGGATGGGACGGTGCTCGACACCAACGGCATCACCTACACCCTCGACGACAACGAGGTGAACACCATCCGCTGGATGTCGTCCTTCTCGCGCGGCCTGATGATCGGCTGCCCGTCCGGCGAATTCGTGATCGGGCCGGCGAACACCAACGGGGCGCTGTCGCCGTCGAACTTCCAGGCGTTCCGCCGCGGCGATCGTGGATCGTCGCCCGATGTCGCTGGCGTGCGCGTCGGGGCGGCGGTGCTGTTCGTGTCGCGCAGCGGGCGGAAGGTGCGCGAGTTCGTCTATGACTTCTCGACGGACGGCTTCACCAGTTCCGACCAGACGGTGCTTTCGGAGCACATCACCGGCCAGGGCGTGGTGCAGATGGCGCACCAGGAGGAGCCGGAAGGCGTGCTGTGGCTGGTCCGCGAGGATGGCGCGCTGCTGTCCCTGACCTATGACCGCGAGCAGGAGGTGCGCGCCTGGTGCCGCCACGGCATCGGCGGGCAGGACGCCCGGGTGGAGAGCGTCGCCGTGGTGCCCAATCCCTATGGCACCGCGGATGATGTGTATGTGGCGGTGGCGCGCACGATCGAGGGCCAGACGCGACGCTACATCGAGTGGATCGGCCCGCCCTTCGACGCGGCGCGCGATGGCGAGCATGGCGGCGTGTTCGTCGATAGCGCCCTGACCTATTCCGGCGCGCCGACGACGGTGGTGACGGGTCTCGCTCATCTGGAAGGCGAGAGCGTGGCGATCTGCGCCGATGGCGCGGCGCGCCCGGTGGCGACGGTGTCCGGTGGCGGCGTGACGATCGCGGCGCCGGGCGCGGCGCTGATCCATGTCGGGCTGCCCTACACGTCGCGCGTCAGGACGCTGCGGCCCGAGTTGGCCTTCCAGAACGGCAGCGCGCAGGGCCGCGTGAAGCGTGTGACGGAGGTGGTCCTGCGCCTGCTGGAAACCGGCGGCGGGACGGTCGGGCGGCCGGATGGCGACCGCGAGCGGCTGTTCTTCCGCACGCCGCTCGACGACATGACGCGGGCCGTGCCGCTGTTCACGGGCGACCGTGAGGTGGCCTTCCCCGCTGGATACGACCGGGATGGGCAGATCGTGATCGAGACCGACGAGCCGCTGCCGATGACGGCGCTGTCCGTGACCTACGAGGTGCAGGTCAATGATTGAGATCAGGGCCTTCGAGGATGACGACCTGGCCCGGCTGAACCCGCAGATGGTGCAGGCGGCGGAGTATGCGGCGCTGCCATCCTGGGAGGAGATCGGCGCGATGGTGCGCGCCGCCGGCCCGGCGTGGACGGCGGAATGGCGCGGGCGCGTGGTTGGCTGCGCCGGGATCGCGGTGCAGATGGGCGGGCGCGGCGAGTGCTGGTGCTTCATCGGGCGCGACATGCCGCGGGCGGCGTGGGTGGTGATCCATCGCGCGGTGCGGTCCAGGCTGGGACAGGCGCCCGCGCTTGGGGTGCATCGGCTGGAAGCGACGGCGGCGGTGGGCTTCCCGCCGGCGCGGCGCTGGCTGGAAATGCTCGGCTTCGAATGCGAGGGCGTGGCGCGGGCCTATGCGCCGGACCGCTCCGACTGCTTCCGTTACGCGCGGGTGCTGGCATGACCGGGATCGAGGCCGTTGCCATTGCCGGCGCCGTGGCTTCCGCCGCGGCCGGCGCCGCCAGCGCGGTTTCCGCGGGAAACCAGCGCGCCGCCCAGGCGAAGACGCAGGCGGCAGCGACCGCCTACAACGCCGCGCAGCAGCGCGCCCAGGCCGAGGTGCAGTTGTCGAACGCTGAGGCGGAGGCCTCGCGCGGGGAGGATCTGACGCGGCGCCGCTTGGCGTCGGCGGCGAACGCCATGGGCGCATCGGGTGTGCAGGCCGGCGGCGGGTCTGGCCTCGACCTGATGGCCGACCTGGCAGCCGAGGGCGCGCTGGATGCCGAGATCACGCGGTGGCGTGGGCGCCAGGGCGCGATTTCGAGCGAGCGGCAGGCGCAGGCGCTCGACTGGCAGTCCGGCATCCAGGGCGCGCAGGCGAAGGCCGAGAAGCAGGCCGGCAACATGCAGGCGGCCACGACGCTGCTGACGCAGGGCGCGCGCATCTACGGCGGGACGCTGTGACATGCCGGTGATCCCCACCTTCGTCAGCGAGGCGACGATCAGCCCGTCACGCGACACCGTGACGCCGGCAGTTGCACGCGCGCCCGAGATCGCCAATACGGGGGATCGCCTGGCGGCGTCCTTCGGGCGGGTGACGGAGGCGTTCTCTGGCGTCGCGGACAAGGCGCGGGCGGTGCGCGAGGCCGACGAGGCGACCACGCACAGCCTGGCCGGGGCCGAGCGGCTTCAGCAGTTGCAGGAGCAGTTCGCGCGCGACACCTCGCCGGACGCCTCCGAGCGATATCAGGCCGCGGTGCTGGCGGCGCGGCAGGAGATCGGCGACGCGGTCGGCAGCGCCGGCGCGCGCCGGCTGGTGATGGACGATTTCGACCGCCGGGCGGTCAACACCTATGTCCAGACGCGGCGGATGCAGGCGGCGTTCCAGCAGCATCAGGCGCAGGTGTCGTTGCAGGACAATCTTCACCGGCTGTCGCGGCTTGCCGCGGCGTCTGGCACGGGCGAGGACTGGTCGGCGAATGTCGAGGCGGCGCGCCGGGCGGTGGCGGCGGCCGAGGTGGATGGGGTGATCGGAGCGGGCGAGGCCGGCCGGTATGAAAGCCGGTTCCTGGCCCAGGCCGAGGAAACCCGTCTGCGCGGCATGCTTGCGCGCGACCCGCGCGCCGCGCGCGAGGCCTTGGCCGATCCCGAGCAGTTCCAGCACATCGACCCGGTGCGCCGGCAGCAGTTGGAGGAACGCGTCGGCCGTGTGGGAGCGCGCCGGCAGCGCCAGCAGTCCCGCGAGCAGGGGCGTCGCGTATCGGAGGTGACGGACGAGGCCTTCCGCGTGGCGGCGGCCGATGGGACGGCGGGGGCAGACACCGAGCCAGACGCGGCGATGGCGTCGATGTTCGGCGGCGATCCGACCGATGACGACCCCGCGGAGACGGCGCTGGACGCGCTTGAGGCGCAGCGCGACCTGATGCCGCCGGGCGAGTATCGCGCAGCGCGACGGGCGCTTGAGGCGCCGATCGAGCAGAGCGACGCGGCCTTCGAGGCGGCGTTGCGCGAGAATGCGCACCTGCTGCCGGTGGACGAGTTCCGGCGCGAGGCGGCGCGCGGCGTGGAGGATGGGCGCCTGACGGCGCAGGCCTTCACCGACCTGACGGCGCTGAGCGGCGAGGTGACGGCCGACACGCCGGCGGCGCGCTCCTGGCGGTCGGGGCGTGGCGCCGTGACGCGGCTGCTGGCCTCCCCACCGGAGGAAGCGGGCGGGACGCTGCTGCAAGGCCCTCTGGCGTCGGCGCAGTCCGGCGCGATCCAGGATTTCGACGAATGGCGCCGGGCGAACCCGGAGGCGACGCCGCAGGAGGCGGAGAAGCACGCGGCGGAATTGGCGCAGGTCTGGCGAGGGTCGGTGGCGGCGCGGGCGCGCGCGGAGATGCCGCAGCCCTATGGCTTCACGGGATGGGGCGACGCGATTGATGCCGATGTGGTGGCGGGGGCCGAGGAGGCGCTGATCGGCGCGTTGGAACGCGGCGAGATCGGCGAAGCGGATGCCGCGCGGGAGGCACGCATTCTCGGTGCGTGGCGGTGGCTGATGGGGCCGGAGGCGCGGGAGAGCGCCGGCTATCAGCCGATGACGTTCCGTCACGACAGTTACGGCAGCGAGGCGCCGACCTTCCGCAACAGCATTCCGCAGGGGCGCGGCACCGGGCCGATGCCGCGCGCGCGCGTGCCCGCCGAGGACGCGCGCGGCCGTGAGATCAGGCCGCAGCGCCAGTCGGACGAGCCGGAGGAGCGCGAGGCATGACCGGCGAAACCGAACTCCTACCGATGCCGGAGGCGTCCGGCGATGAGATCGAGGTGGTGCCGCGTGGCACGCGCCCCATCGGCGCCTTCAATAATGATGAATTGGACGCGGAACGGGCTGGCCCGGCGGCGACGCCTGAGCCGAGCGGAGGTGCGCCAGCGGTGGGTGGGGGTCCCGGCCGCAGGACGCGCCCGGCGGGGGGCGCGCCGGAGCCGGCCGCGCCTC
>JAYRQX010000903.1:0-10572 GCA_041910415.1 Acetobacteraceae bacterium
CTGCGCACGACCTCATAGGCGATGGGCGCCCGCAGGAAGCCGTAGGCCGACCCGACGCCGGCACCGACCGGCACGATGACGCGATCGATGCCGAGCTTCTGCGCAAGCCGCGCGGCATGCAGCGGCGCAGCGCCGCCGAAGGCGATCATGGCTCGGCCCGCGGTGTCCTTGCCGTTCTCCACTGCGTGCACGCGGGCCGCATTGGCCATCGTCTCGTCCACGATCTCGGCGACGCCAAGCGCCGCGGCTTCCGCGCTCGCCCCCATGCCGCGGCCGATGGCGCGTTCCAGCGCGCCCTGGGCGAGATCGATATGCAGCTTGATCGAGCCGCCGGCGAAGCGTGCGGGATCCAGGCGGCCGATGACGGAATCCGCATCGGTGACCGTGGGGTCCTTGCCGCCATTGCCGTAGCAGGCGGGACCGGGGACGCTGCTGGCGCTGTCGGGGCCGACCTGGATGCGGCCGAGCGCGTCCAGCCGCGCGATCGAACCGCCACCGGCGCCGATCTCCACCAGTTCGATCACGGGGATGCGGACGGGGAGGCCGCTGCCCTGGATGAAGCGGTAGGCGCGCGCGACCTCGAAGCTGCGGGAGCGCTGGAAGTCGAGCCTGTCGATCAGCGTCAGCTTCGCGGTGGTGCCGCCCATGTCGAAGGCGAGGACTTCTTCGAGTCCGTTCTCCGCCGCGACGGCCTGGGCAAGGATGGCGCCGCCCGCCGGACCGCTTTCGACCAGGCGCACGGGAAAGCGGCGCGCCGTTTCGACCGTGGTGATGCCGCCCGAGGACATCATCAGCAGGAGTGGCCCGCTGACCCCCACCTGGCGCAACCCGTCCTGCAACTGCCCGAGATAGCGACCCATCAGCGGCAGCACATAGGCGTTCGCGATGGTCGTGGAGGCACGTTCGTATTCGCGGATCTCCGGCGCGACCTCGGAGGACAGCGTGATGGCGACGCCGGGCAGTTCTTCGGCCAGGATCGTGGCGGCACGGCGTTCATGCTCGGGGTTCGTGAAGGCATGCAGGAAGCAGAGGGCGATGGCCTGGACGCCCTCCGCGCGGCAGGTCGCGGCCGCGGCGCGCACGGACGCGTTGTCCAGCGGGATCAGCACGCGGCCGTCGGCGGCAAGCCGTTCGCGCACGCCGAGGCGGAGGTTGCGCGGCACCAGCGGTTCGGGGCGCTCCATGTAGATGTCGTACTGCTCGAAGCGATGCTCGTACGCGATCTCGATGGAATCGCGGAAGCCCTCGGTGGTCAGCAGCGCGGTCTTCGCACCCTTGCGCTCGATCAGCGCGTTGGTCGCGAGCGTCGTGCCGTGCACGACGAGGCCAACGGACTCGGCCGGGCATGTCGCCGAGGCCAGGATCGCCCGCGTGCCTTCCAGCACGGCGCGTTCCGGCGCGTCCGGCGTGGTGAGCAGCTTGAGATCATGGGTGCCATCGGGCGTTTCCAGCACGATGTCGGTGAAGGTGCCGCCGATGTCGATCGCGAGGCGGGCAGGGGCGCGTGAGGTCATCGCATCAGGTCCATGGTCAATCGGCCACTCGGATGTTGCCGGCGCGCGCAACACGCGCCCAGGTTTCGGAATCGGTGCGCAGGAAGGCACCGTAATCTTCGACGGTCATCACGGCGGGGTGCAGCCCGGCCTGGTCGAAGCGCGCGACGGTCGCGGGTTCGCGCATCACGTGCAGCACGCGGTCGCTGAGGAAGCGGATGATCGCATCGGGCGTGCCGGGCGGCGCGGCGAGCCCGTACCAGTTCTCCGAGACATAGCCCGGCACCTGCTCGGCGACGGTTTCGGTCTGCGGCAGCAGCGGCCAGCGGTCCGGCGAGGTCACGGCGATGGCGCGCGCCTGGCCGGACTGGATGATGGCGAGCGTGGCGGGATCGCCGAAATAGACATCGACGACGCGCGCGGCGAGGTCGTTCAGCGCCGGCCCCGTGCCGCGATAGGGCACATGCGTCATCGTGACGCGCGCCATCTGATTGAAGAGCTCGCCGGTCAGGTGCTGACTGGTGCCGACGCCGCCCGAGGCGTAGCGGAGCTGCCCCTGGCGCGCGAGGGTGAGAAATTCGGAGAGCGTGTTGGCCGGCAGGTCCGTGCGTACGGCCACGATGAAAGGCATGCGCACCAGCCGCGTGACGTGGCGCAGCGCAGCAGCATCGTAAGGCAGCGTGCGGAGATGCGGGCCTGCCGTGACAGTGCCCGCGCCGGTGAGCGAGAGCGTATAGCCATCCGGCGCGGCGCGACTCATCGCCTCCACGCCGATCACGCCGCCGGCGCCGCCACGGTTCTCCACCACGACGGGCTGGCCGAGGTCGCGCCCGAGCGGTTCGGCGAGCAGGCGCGCCGTCAGGTCCACGCCGCCGCCCGGCGGGAAGGGCGCGATCAGGCGGATCGGACGCGACGGATAGCCGCCAGGGCCCGCGCCCTGTGCGAATGCGCGGCGAAGCGGCAGCATGCCAAGCGGTGCGGCAAGGAATGCGCGGCGCGTGGGCGCCATGCGTGTCTCCAGCTGATGTGCGGGCGCAGCTTGGGACAGGTGGCGCGATGTGGGAAGCCCGGGGGGTGGCACAAGAAAAAATCCGTGCCATCGTTCGGCATCCGAAGTTGCCTCCGGGAGTTGGGCATGGCCGAACGCGCCTATGATCCGATCGAGTTCGAGCTGTTCAAGAATGCGCTGTTCTCCATCGCCGACGAGATGGCGCTGACCGTCCATCGCACGACCTACTCGGCGGTCCTGAAGGACAACATGGATTATTCGACCGCCTTCTGCGATGCGCAGGGACGGCTGGTCGCGCAGGGGCTGACGCTACCGTCGCATCTCGGCTCGATCCCCGAGGCGTTGGCCGCGGTGATGCGGAAATTCGGCGACGACATGCAGGAAGGCGACGTCTTTGCTCTCAACGACCCCTTCGAGGGCGGCATGCATCTGCCCGATATCTTTGTCTTCAAGCCGATCTTCGTGGGCGGGAAGCGCCTGGCGATCGCGGCCACGATCTGCCACCACACCGATGTCGGCGGGCGCGTCGCAGGGTCCAACGCGTCGGACAGCACGGAAATCTATCAGGAAGGGCTGCGTATCGCGCCGATGCGGATCTATGCGCGCGGGGTGCCGAACGAGACCTTCTTCACGTTCGTGGAACGCAATGTGCGCGTGCCGGTGAAGGTGTTCGGCGATCTGCGCGCGCAGCTCGCGGCCTGCACGATCGCGGAGCGGGCCTTCACGGACCTGGTCGCGCGCTACGGCGCCGAGAAGACCACCTTCTACATGGACGAGTTGCTGGACTATGCGGAGCGGCTGACGCGCGCGGCGCTGCGCGAGCTGCCGGATGGCGAATGGTCCTTCGACGATTGGATCGACGACGACGGCGTGGAGCTCGGCAAGCCGATCCTGCTGCGGGTGAAGGTGACGAAGACCGGCGACCGGATGCTGGTGGACTGGACCGGGACATCCCCGCAGGTGAAGGGGGCGATCAACAATACCTTGTCCTTCACGCGCAGCGCATCCTATTGCGGCATCCGCTCCATCCTGCCGGCGAACGTCCCGAACAACGAAGGCTATTTCCGCGCGATCGAGGTGGTCGCGCCGCCGGGCACCATCGCGAATGGCGTGCTGCCGGCCGCCTGTGCGGCGCGCGGTCTGACCGGCTTCCGCATGGTGGACTGCATGTTCGGCGCGCTGGCGATGATGCTGCCCCAGCGCGTGGGGGCTGCTGGCGATGGCGGCAACACCGGCGTGTCCATCGGCGGCTACGACACAAACAGAAAGCCGTTCATCTATGTGGACTTCACCTGCGGCGCCTGGGGAGGCCGGCCCTGGGCGGATGGGCTGGACGGCAACTCCCACATGTTCGCCAACATGGCCTGCCCGTCCATCGAGGTGGTAGAGGCGGAGCAGCCGGTGCAGGTGCTCTGCTACGAATTCATCCCCGACGCCGCGGGGCCTGGCCAGTATCGCGGCGGCGTGCCCTTCGCGCGCGAATATCGGATGCTGGAAGAGGAAGGCGTGCTGCAGGTCCGCTCCGACCGGCGCGAGTTCAAGCCCTTCGGCCTCTATGGCGGCGAGCCGGGGCGGCCTTCCATGAACACCATGACGCGGGGCGGACGCACGGAAATCCTGCCGTCGAAGTTCTGCGTCACCTTCAAGCGCGGCGATGTGTTCCGCCATGAACTGGCCGGCGGCGGCGGATGGGGTGATCCGCTGATGCGCGACCCGGCACTGGTGCTGCGGGACACGATCAACGGCGTGATCAGCGAAGCCGCGGCGCGGGCTGGTTATGGTGTCGTGCTGAAGGGCGATGCGGTCGATGCGCCTGCGACCGAGACGGAACGTGCGGCGATGCGCGCGAAGCGCGGGGCCTGGGCACCGCGGCCGGTGAATCGTGGCCAGGCCGCCGAGGCGGCGGAGTGAGCGGGATGGCGACGCATCGCATCGGCGTGGATATCGGCGGCACCTTCACCGACATCGTGCTGCTGGGCGAGGACGGGGCCATTCGGACGAAGAAGGTTTCTTCGTCCGTGGACGATTATGGTCGCGCGATTGTCGAAGGGCTGTTGGATGCCTTTGCGGAATCCGGCCTGTCCGGCGGCTCCATCAGCGAGGTCCTGCACGCCACGACGGTCGCGTCCAACGCCATCCTCGAACAGAAGGGCGTGCGCACGGGGCTCATCACCACCAAGGGGTTCCGCGACGTGCTGGAAATCCGCACGCTGCGGATGCCGCGCCTCTACGATCTGGCCTGGGAGAAGCCCCCTGCCCTGGTGCCGCGCGCGCTGCGCTTCGAGGTGACCGAACGCCTGAACGTGCGCGGCGAGGTCGAGACGCCACTCGACGAGGCGGAGGTGATCCGTGTGGTGGACGCGCTGGTCGCGGCAAGGGTCGAAGCCATCGCCGTCTGCCTGATTCACGCCTATGCCAATCCGGTGCACGAGAGACGCATCGCCGAGATCATCCGTGAACGCGCACCGGACCTGGTGCTCAGCGTCTCGTCGGACGTGCTGCCGGAGATCAAGGAATACGAACGCACCTCGACGACGGTCATCAACGCCTATGTCCGCCCGATCGTCGGCCGCTATCTGGAGAGGTTGATCGGCGAGCTCACGCGCATCGACGTCGCGGCGCCGCTGCTGCTGATGCAGTCCAATGGCGGGCTGATGCCGGCGGCCGAAGCCGCGCGGCTGCCGATGCATGTCATCGAATCCGGTCCCGCCGCGGGCGTCGTCGGCGCGCAGGCGCTGGCGAAGGCGACGGGACTGCCGAAGGTCATCTCCTTCGACATGGGCGGCACCACCGCCAAGGCCGGGCTGGTCGAGGACCACGAGATCACGCGCGCCACCGAATACTCCGTGGGTGGCGGCATCATGGTCGGTTCTCGGCTGCTGACGGGCGCCGGCTACCAGCTGAAAGTGCCGGCGATCGATCTTGCCGAGGTCGGCGCCGGCGGCGGCAGCCTGATCTGGCTGGACGCGGCAGGTGCGCCGCAGGTCGGGCCTCACAGTGCGGGCGCGCGGCCGGGGCCCGTCTGCTACGGCCTCGGCAATGAGCAGCCAACGGTGACCGACGCGAACCTGACGCTCGGCTACCTGAACCAGACGCATCTGGTCGGCGGCGCCGTGAAGATCGACGCCGCGGCGGCGAAGAAGGCATTGACGGAAAAGATCGCGAAGCCGCTCGGCCTGCCCGTGGAGCAGGCAGCCTATGGCGCGCATGCCATCGCCGCGAGCAACATGATCCGCGCCATCAAGGCCGTCTCGTCGGAGCGCGGGCGCGATCCACGGCAATTCGCGCTGGTCGCCTTCGGCGGCAATGGGCCGCTTTTCGCGGCGGGCATGGCGAAGACGCTCGGCATGACTCGCGTGATCGTGCCCCCCTCCGCCGGGGTGTTCTCGGCGGTCGGATTACTGGCGTCGGATGTGGAGTATCACCGCTCCCGCAGCTGGCGCCGCCTGACCAGCGCCATGACGCCGGCGGAACTCGCCGCGGTGCTGGAAGCGTTGGAAGCCGATGCGCGCGCGGGGCTGGCGGCCGAAGGATACGCACCGGCGCGCCAGGATGTCAGGCGTACCGCGCAGATGCGCTACGAAGGACAGTCCTTCGACCTTGGCGTCGCCATCCCGGATGGCCCCGTCTCGGCCGCGACCATCGAAGCACTGACCGAGGGTTTCGGTGCGGAGCATGAGAGAACCTATGGCCATCGCGCGGGGCGCGAGGAGCCGGTGGAGGTGGTCTCGCTGCAGGTCGTCGGCCGCGGTATCCCCGAACGGCCGCGCATGCCTTCGACGCTGCAGGCCGCGTCCTTCACACCCTCGGTCGCCTCGCGTCCGGCCTATTTCGGCCCGAGGCACGGGTGGATGGACACGCCGGTCCTCGCCCGCGCGGCGCTGGCGGCGCCGCGGCACGGTCCATGCATCATCGAGGAATACGACGCCACCTGCCTGGTACCCCCGGGTGCCGCCGCGTCTCTGGACGCCTTCGGGAATATCGTGATCGACTTGCAGGACTAGGCCCGGGCAACAAACCCGGCGGCAAGAGGAAAGGAGGTTTCACATGCTTCGCAAGACGCTGCTCGGCTTGGGGCTCGCGCTGGCCGCGCTGCCCGCCTTCGCACAGGTACCGGCCAGCCTGCCGGCGGGACCGCAGGTCCGCATCGCGGCGGTGACGCAACCGCTGCCGACACAGCCGCAGTACACCCAGGTGGACATGCCCATCCTGCGCGACCGCGTGCAGCAGAACAGCGGCGGGCGCATTCAGGTGACGCTCTCCACCCATGCCGAACGCAACCTCTCGGGCAACGAGATCATCCGCCTCGTCCGCTCGGGCCAGGTGGAGATCGGCGCGGGCACCTTGACGACGCTCTCGGGCGACGTGCCGATCCTGGACGGCATCGACCTCGCGGGGCTGAGCCCCGACATCGCCATGGCGCGGCGCATCGCGGATGCGATCATCCCCATCGCGAACCGCGACCTGGAACGCTTCGGCACGCGGATGATCACGATCTATCCCTTCCCGGCGCAGGTGGTGTTCTGCCGCCAGCCCTTCACTTCGCTCGCCGATCTGCGCGGGCGTCGCGTGCGCGTCTTCGGCAACAGCCTGAACGACTTCTTCGGTGCGCTCGGCGCGCAGCCGGTCTCGATCGGCTTCCCCGAAGTCTATTCGGCGCTCGAGCGTGGCGTCGTGGATTGCGCCATCACCGGCTCGGGCTCCGGTGCCGCGGCGCGCTGGCCGGAAGTGACGACGCATGTCTCCAACATGGCCTTCTCCTGGGCGCTCGCGAGCTACATCGTGAACCTGCAATGGTGGAACCGGCTGGACCCGCAGGTGCGGAGCTTCCTCGAAGCCAGCCTGCGCGAAGTCGCCGACAAGCAGTGGGAACTCGGCGCCGTCGGTTCGCGTGACGGGCTCGACTGCAACATCGGCAACCGCGACGCCTGCCGCATCCACACCCTGGCCGCGCGGCCGATGACCGAGGTCAGCCTGAGCCCGGCCGACCAGGCGCTGGTGCGGCAGATCTTCCAGCAGACGGTGCTGCCCGGCTGGGTCCGGCGCTGCGGCGCGCGCTGCGGCGAGGTCTATAACGAGACCATCGCGCCGATTTCCGGCGTGCGGTTCGGCGGGTGAGTGGCGCGATCGGGAGCGGGCGGCCGACCTATGGGCCGCCGCCCGTCCTGCTCCGCCTGGCACGGTCGCTGCGCAAGGGCGTGGCGGCCATCGCGGCGCTGATGGCCTATCTTGCAGGCTGGAACTACATCGCCTGCGCGGTCTTCATCACCTTCGACATCGTGGCGCGGCGGTTCTTCGGTTTTTCGTCGCAGGCGACGGTCGAGATCACGGGCTACATGCTGGCCGCCGGCATTGCCTGGGCGCTGGCGCATACCCTGGCCAAGCGCGCGCATATCAGGGTGGACGTGCTGGTGAACCGGCTGCCCTATGGCATCCGGGCCTGGCTGCATCTGTTCTCGCTCGCGCTGCTCGGCGCGATGATGGTGCTGGTCACCTGGGCGGCGTGGGAATTGGTGGATGAGAGCGCGCTGTTCGACGCGCATGACAATTCCGCGCTGCACATCCCCATGGTGATCCCGCAGGGTATCTGGGCCGTGGGGATCACGGCCTTCGTGGTGATGCTGGCGGTGCTGCTGCTGGAATCCACGCTGAACCTGCTCGCCGGACGCCCTGCCGATGTGGACCGCCTGCTGGGATCGCGCACGCTGGAGGACGAGACCGCCGAGGCGCTGGAAGCGGTTGCCATGGCGCATGAGGGCGAGCATCCCGACGGTGCCGCGCGATGATCGCGATCGTCTTCCTGCTGGGGCTTCTGGCCGTCACCATCTTCGCCGCGGCATCCACCGGCCAGGCGCTGCCAGTGTCGGAAATCCTGATGCTGACGGCTGTCTTCGTCGCCTTCTTCGGATCGGGCGTCTACATCGCCGCGGTGCTGGGCCTGCTCGGCGTGCTGACCGGGCTGGTGTTTTCCGACCGCCCCTGGTGGCTGTTCCTGGGGCAGACGCTGTGGGCGCCGTCGTCCAACTTCGTGCTGGTGGCGGTGCCGCTGTTCCTGCTGATGGGCGAGATACTTCTGCGGGCAGGGCTTTCGGAGCGGCTGTACCGGGCGCTGAACGTATGGCTGAACCGGATGCCCGGGGGCCTGTTGCACACGAACATCGTGTCCTGCGCGGTCTTTTCCGCGATCTCCGGCTCGTCCGTCGCCACCGCCGCGACGATGGGATCGGTCGCGCTGCCCTATTTCTCCGACACGAAATACAGCCAGCGCATGGTGCTGGGCTCGCTCGCCGCGGGCGGCGCGCTCGGCAACCTGATCCCGCCGGGCATCACCTTCATCATCTACGGGCTGATCACCGAGACATCGGTGGGCGCGCTCTACATCGCCGCCGCAATCCCAAGCCTGATCGTCACCGCGCTCTTCATCCTGGTCATCCTGGCGCATGGGATGACGCACAGGATGGAGAAGCCGCCGCGCGTGCCCTTCATGGAGAAGGTGCGCGCGCTGGTCGATCTGGTGCCGACGCTGGTGCTGATCCTGCTGGTGCTGGGTTCGATCTATGGCGGCTTTGCGACGCCGACCGAGGCTGCGGCGCTGGGCGTTGTCGGTGCCGCGGCCTTCGCGGCCTTCGACGGGAAGCTGAACCTGCGGATGCTGAACGCCTCCGCCGAGGCGACGGCACGAAACACCGCCCTGCTCGGACTGATCCTCTTCGGCGCCTATCTGCTGAACTACATCCTGACGCTGATCAACGTGCCGCAGACGCTTGCCGGGCTGATCGCCGGGCTGCCGCTGCCGCCCTGGGCGATCATGCTCTGCATCATCGCGCTGTATGTGGCGCTGGGGACCTTCATGGAAGGGTTCTCCATGATCATCACGACAGTGCCCGTGGTGTTCCCGATCGTCGTGGCACTCGGCTACGATCCGATCTGGTTCGGCGTGGTCGTGACCATGATGGTGGAGATCGCGCAGATCAGCCCGCCGGACGGCACGGTGATGTATGTGCTGCAGGGCATGCGCACGCGGGCAGGACCGATCACCGACGTCTTCATGGGCGTGATGCCCTTCCTGGCGGCCTATCTGTTTGCGGTCGGGCTGCTGATGGTCTTTCCTGAACTGGCGCTCTGGCTGCCGCGCATCCTGGGCTGAGCCCCAAGCACACACACGGACCTACGACAGTGGACAAGACAGCATCGCGCCCGGTGCGCATCGCCATCGATATCGGCGGCACCTTCACCGACCTGCAATTCTTCGACGCGCGGACCGAGAAGGTCCATGCGTGGAAAACGCCGACCACGCCGCAGGACCCCTCCATCGGCCTGATGACGGGCGTAAAGGAAGGGGCGGAACGTTTCGGCTTCGTGCTGTCCGATGTGGGGCTGCTGCTGCACGGCACGACCATCGCGACGAATGCGGTGCTCGAACGCAAGCTCGCCAAGGGCGTGCTGGTCACGACGGCGGGTTTCGAGGACGTGCTGGAGATCAACCGGCATGTGCGGCGCGATATCTATGGTCCTGCGCCCGATCCCTTCCCCACGCTGATCCCGCGCGACCGCCGGCTGGGCGTGCCGGAGCGGATGCGGGCCGATGGGACGGCGGAGATCGTGCTGGATGAAGGCGCCGTGCCGGCGCTCGTCGGGAAACTGGATGCGCTGGGCGCAGAATGCGTCGCGGTATCGCTGCTGAATGCCTACGCCAACGCGGCGCATGAACGGCGGCTCGCGGTGTTGCTGCGGGCGGCCCGTCCGGGGATTCCGGTATCGCTGTCATGCGATATCTCGCCGGAGATCCGGGAATACGAGCGGACCAGCACCACGGTGCTGAACACGCTGCTGGTGCCCGTCGTGAAGGCGTATCTGGACCGGCTGGAAGCGCGGCTCGGCGAGGGCGGGTTCCATCCGCTGGTCTTCCTCGTGCAGTCCAATGGCGGCGTGTGCAGCCTGCGCACGGCGGCCGAACAGCCGGCGCGGCTGCTGCTGTCGGGACCCTCCGGCGGCACGCTGGCGGCCGGGCGACTATCGCAGTTGCTGGCACGGCCGAATCTGGTCGCGGTGGATATGGGCGGCACCTCC
>JAYRQX010000904.1:0-2789 GCA_041910415.1 Acetobacteraceae bacterium
CAGCATGCGGTGCTCGTCAGGCAGGTCGAGGGCCATGGCGTGATCTCCAAGCTGCGTCGGATCCGATGCTACGCGGCGGTCCCCGCCGGCGCGGCACCCAGCACCGCATCGACCTCCGCCTCGCTGAGGCCGGCCAGGCTTCGCAGCACCTCGCGCGTATGCTCGCCCAGGACGGGCGCGCCGCGTGGCGGCAGGGGTTCGGTGTCATGCAGCCGCGCCGGGGATCTCAGCACGCGGTAGCGGCCCAGCTCGCTGTGTGTGACCTCGCGAATGACCCCGCGCTCCCGGACCAGGTCGGTGCCAAGGGCCTCGGCGACGGAAGCGACCACGCCGGCCGGCACGCCGGCCTTGCGCAGCCGCGCCACCCATTCCTCGCGCGGTCGCCGGGCGAAGATGTCGTTCAGCAGCCGCGTCAGCTCGGCGACATGCGCCAGGCGCGCCGGCGTCTGCGCGAATCGCTCGTCCTCGAGCCATTCGGGCCGCTCGATCACGTCGCGGCAGAGCTTCGCGAATTGCGCGGGGGTGACGACGGTCATCATGAAGGGTCCGTCGGCCGCGCCATAGACGTTGCTGGGCTGCGTGACCTGGTTGGCGTTTCCGCTGCGCTTCGGGTTCCGCCGCGCGATGAGGTGCGCGCCGGCGAAGTTCGCGAGCATGTTCAGGCCGGTCTCATGCAGCGCCACCTCGACGAGGCGGCCTTCGCCGGTGATGGCCGCGTGGCGGAGCGCGGCGGCGACGGCCTGCGCCGCGTAGATCCCCGCGACGAAATCGACGAGCGACGGCCCGGCGCGCATCGGTGGGCCATCCGCCTCACCGATCATCGACATCAAGCCGCTTTCCGCCTGGGCGATCGGATCGTAGCCGGGCACATCGACATTGGGGCCCGAGCGCCCGTAGCCGGAGATGGCGCAGCAGATGATCGATGGCTGGATCGCCTTCAGGGCATCGTATCCGAGCCCCAGGCGCTCCATCACGCCGGTGCGGAAATTCTCGACCACCACATCCGCCCTGGCGACAAGCTTCAGGAATGCCGCGCGGCCCTTTGCTGATTTCAGATCGAGCGCAACCGAGCGCTTGTTACGGTTCACGGTCAGGAAGTAGCTGGAGACCTTGCCGAGCCCCGGATCCGTGAAGGCGCGGGTGTCGTCGCCGCCATCGGGATTCTCGATCTTGATCACGTCCGCGCCCATGTCGGCGAGCATCAGCGCGCAGTAGGGCCCCGCGAGCACGCGCGAGAGATCGAGCACCGTGACGCCCGCGAGGGGCAGGGGTAGCTGCGGCACCGCATCGCCGCGGCGCGCCGTCATGAATGACCACCCTGCGTGCGGCGCACGACCTTGCCCGGATCTTCCCCGTAGGGCGGCGAGTAGATGACGAGGACCTGTGCGGGCTCATCGCTCACGACCGTGAAGGCGTGTTCCTCGCCGGCTGGGAAGAAGCAGCATTCGCCGGGACCGATCTCCCGGCTCTGGCCGCCGACCTCGGCGCGGGCCCGGCCGGCGAGCATGTAGCAGACCTGCTCCATCGCGGGATGCGCGTGCGGCAGGGCGGCCGGCCCCCTCTGCGCCACGCCCAGCAGCACTTCCAGGTGTCGCGAACCGACGGTCTCGGGCCCGATCAGGCGGCGGTTCACCGTGCCGTTGTGGTTGCCCGGGCTGTAGGCCGCGACATCGTCGGGCCGGACGAAATAGGTCGGGGTGGTCGGCTGTGTCATGTCCATGATCCGCTGTGCAGCTTCGGCCGCGGCGACGGCTATTCCCGCTCGATCCCCGCGATCTCCGCGAGGCGGCGCCAGCGTTCGATCTCCTCGACGGTGAAGCTGGCAAGGCGCTCCGGCGCGCAGGGGAAGGGTTCCACCCCGGTTTGCGCCGTGAAGGTCGCGACACCGGGATTGCGGATGGCTTCGACCATGGCCGCATTCAGCCTGGCGACGACGCCGGGCGGCGCGCCGGCCGGAAGATAGGCCGCGTACCAGCCCACCATCTCATAGTCGGGCACGCCCGCTTCCATCATCGTCGGCACGTCGGGAAACAGGGCCGTCCGCGTCGGGCTGGTGACGGCAAGGGCACGGAAGGCGCCGCTCTGGATGTGCGGCAGGGCGTTGACCGGATCGGCGACGAAGAGGTCGATGCGCCCGCCCAGCATCTCGGTCGCGATCTGCGGTGCGCTCCGGAAGGGGACAGCCAGGATGTCGATCCGCGCCTGGGATCGCAGGAGTTCGCCGCCTGCCCGGCTCGAGGAATTGGCCCAGCCAAAGGTCAGGCTGCCGGGGGACCGCCGCGCATGCTCCACCAGATCCGCGATGGAGCGGATCGGCAGGGACGAGCGGACGACCGCGACCAGCGGCAGCCGGAACAGGCAGGCCACCGGCGAGAAGTCCCGCACGGGATCATAGGGCAGCGCGCGGTAGAGGCTCGGGTTGGCGCCATGGGTGGTGTTCGTCGTGACGAAGACGTTGTGGCCGTCGGGGGCACGCCGGATGAAGTCCCGCGCCGCGACAAGGCCGTTCGCACCCGGGATGTTCTCCACGATCACCGGGCGGCCGAGTTGTTCCGACACCCGGCTCGCAAGCCAGCGGGCCACGGCATCCGATTGCGTGCCGGCCGCGAAGGGGACGACGAAGGTGATGTTCCGGTTCGGGAAATCCTGCGCGGCGGCCTGCGGAAGCGGCGAGCCGAGGGCGGCAGCACAGAATGCGGCGAGGAACGCGCGGCGGAACATCCTTCCTCCTTGGCCAGAGCCATTCGCGACAGCCGCAGCCGTTGGCGCGGCTTTCGTATCGTCGTGAC
>JAYRQX010000905.1:0-5877 GCA_041910415.1 Acetobacteraceae bacterium
AAGCGCCCGACCGCGGTCACGCGGGGATCGTTCTTCAGCTTGCGGGTGGTCTCCCACTCCAGCCGCGCCGCGGCGTCGCTCTCGAGCAGCGCGGCCAGGCGGCGGTCGGAGTCCACGACCATGGAGCGGAATTTGAGGCAGCCGAACTGGCGGCCGCCCTGGCCCACGCGGCGATGCGCGTAGCAGGCCGGGCCGCCGTCGCGGCGGATGATCAGCGCCAGCAGCAGGAAGAAGGGCGTGAGGACCAGCAGCAGCGCGCCGGCGCCCAGGACATCCATCGCCCGCTTCAGGGCGGGACGGCGCGCGGCGATGCCCGCACGGCGCGACGGCCCCGCCATCGCGGCGGCGGCCTGCGCCTGAACCATGCCCTGACCGGCAGTCTCGATCGAATTCAAGCCCAGCATGGACTTCAGCCCCTGGGGGGCCTGGCTCCGGATCCGGCGGGGGCCGGTCGGTCACAGGCACTACCCTATCTTCATCGCATTGATGCGATGCAGCAGCGTCGGCTTTGCGACGCGCTTGGGGCGGGATTGTGGCAGCGCGTCCGAACCGGACCTTTCTACGCGCCCGGGATGGCGACGGCGCCTTGCATGAGGCGCCGTGCGGTTCGGAAGACACCGGCAGAGACGGCTTTGACACCAGTGTCTTGCGCGACGACATCGGCACCCAGGGTGAGGATTCCGGAGGGCGTGGCCAGCCGAAGCTCACCCCCCCGCCGGTCGGCGCGCGCGAGGGCGTGAAGGAGTGTCCCGGGGATTGCGGCGGCAACGGCGGTGCAGAAGCCGCCAGTCAGCGGCACGGCGCGGTGGGCGCGCTCCATCGAGAGCATCCGGATCGCGAGATCATGGCTCTCCGCCGGCCATTCGCGCCCGTCCAGCGCGCGGAAGGGCGCCGGGGCCGCCACGATGGCGACGCCGGGATTGGCGAGCGGCACCGCCTCCGGCGTCGCGGCGATGCCCATCGCGACCCCGGCGGCACGGCGAATCGCGTCGAGCAGGGCCATGCGGTCCGGGTCGGCCTCGATGGCCTCAGGCGATTCCGTCGCGGTCAGGCCGAGATCGGCGGCGTCGAGGAAGACGGCCGGCTTCGCGGCATCGACCATGCTGACGCGGAAGCGGCGATTCCCGACGACCAAGTCCTCCGTCGTCCGGCCGGTCGGCAGCAGGCGGCCCGTCACGGAGCCGCCGGGATCGAGGATGTCCACCCGGATGCGGGCGCCGGTGCCGGAGACGCCGGGGAGGACAAAATCGCCTGACACCACGGCGCGGCCGTCGCGCACGGGGAAGTGGGCCTGCATGATCTTCTTCGTGTTGGTCTGGTGGATGCGGACCAGCGCCTCCCCATCCGCGACGCGCACCAGGCCTTCATCCACGGAGAAGGGCCCGACGGCGGAGGAGAGGTTGCCGCAATTGCCGGTCCAGTCCACCGCCGGCCGGTCCACCGAGACTTGTGCGAAGGTGTAGTCCACATCGGCGTCGGGATGGGTGGACGGGCCGATGATGACGGCCTTGGACAGCGAGGAGATGCCGCCCCCCATGCCGTCGAGCTGGCGGCCATAGGGATCGGGGCTGCCGAGGGCGCGCAGAAAGATCGCATCCCGCGCGGCGCGGTCGGCCGGCAGGTCCCGGGCGTGGAAGAACAGGCCCTTGCTGGTGCCGCCGCGCATGAAGACGGCGGGGATGAAGCGCTGGGTCATGGCGTGGCCTCGATGACGGCAAGGACGGCGCCGGCGGCGACGTCCCGTGCCTCGGCGGCGGGAAGGCGCTGGACGATGCCGTCGCAGGGGGCGGGGATGCGGGTTTGCACCTTCATGGCCTCGAGCACCAGCAGGGTGTCGCCGGCGCGGACCGCCTGGCCTGGCGTGACGGCGATGGAACGGACCATGCCGACGAAGGGCGCGCGTACGGTGCCGGAAGCGGCGGCGCCCGCCGCTTCGGATTGGGTGACCGGACGGCGGAAGCGGCGATCGGCGCCGTCGAGCTGGAGGTGGAGCACGCCATCCGCTTCGGCGGCGACGTAGGGGCGCGTCAGGCCGTCCGAGGTGACGGTGCCATCGGCATGAAGCGCGAGTGTGACGTCCACGCCGGGGCCCACGACGTGCCAGGCACCGACGCGCGGCGTGATGCGGAGCGTGTGGGTGGCCTCGCCGACGGCGACGCGCTGCACGGCACCCGGCCCCCCGCCGATCTGCGCGGACGCGCTGTCCGGGCCAATGCCGGCGAGAAGCAGGGCGGCCAGGGCCAGCGTATCCGGCGCGGGCACGGCCGGCGCGATGGCGTTGCGGGCGAGGAAGCCGGTATCGGGCGGGCCGGCCGCGAATTCCGGGTGCCGCAGGCAGGCGGCGAGGAAGGCGCGGTTGGTCGGCAGGCCGAGGATACTCGTCGTGTCCAGCGCGTTCGCCAGCTTCCGCCGCGCCTCGTCGCGCGTGCGGCCGTGGGCGACGAGCCTGGCGACCATCGTGTCGTAGTGACGTGGGACGATGGCGCCGTCGGCGAGCGCGTGGTCCACGCGGATACCCTCAGGCGCGCGCCAGGCGGCGACGATGCCGGATTGCGGCGCGAAATCGGCAGCGGGGTCCTCGGCGCAGAGGCGCGCCTCGATGGCGTGGCCTTCGAAGCGGATGTCTGTTTGTGTGAACGGCAGGCGCTCGCCCTGCGCGATGCGGAACTGCCATTCGGCGAGGTCAAGGCCGGTGATGGCTTCCGTCACCGCGTGCTCGACCTGCAGCCGGGTGTTCATCTCGATGAAGGCGAATTGCCTGTTCGTGTCGAGCAGGAACTCGACGGTGCCGGCGCCGACGTAATCGACCGCGCGGGCGAGACGCGTGGCGGCCTCGCCCATGGCGGCGCGGAGGTCGGGGTCGAGGACCGGGCCTTCCTCGATCAGCTTCTGGTGGCGGCGCTGCACGGAGCAGTCGCGCTCGCCGAGATGGAGGATGTTGCCGTGGGCATCGGCGAGAAGCTGGATCTCGACATGGCGCGGGCGGGTGACGGCGCGTTCCAGCAGCAGGCGCGGATCGCCGAAGGCGCCCTCGGCCTCGGCGCGCGCAGCGGCCAGCGATTCCACCAGGGCCTCGGGGCATTCGACCAGGCGCATGCCGCGCCCGCCGCCGCCCGCCGCGGCCTTGACCATAACGGGATAGCCGATGCGCCCGGCGGCACGGGCAAAGGCGGCGTCGGACTGGTTCTCGCTGTCATGGCCTTCGAGGCAGGGCACGCCCGCCTCGCGCGCGAGACGCTTCGCGGTCGCCTTGTCGCCCATGCGGGCGATGGCGTCGGGGGACGGGCCGATCCAGGCGAGGCCGGCATCCAGCACGGCCTGGGCGAAACCGGCGTTCTCCGCGAGGAAGCCGTAGCCGGGATGGATGGCTTCCGCGCCCGTGCGGCGCGCGGCGGCGATGATCGCCTCGATGTCGAGGTAGGAGCGCGCCGCTTCCGCCGGGCCGATGCGCGCGGCGATGTCGGCGGCGCGGACATGCGGCGCGCCGGCATCGGCATCCGAATGCACGGCGATGCAGCGCAGGCCGAGGCCGCGCGCCGCGCGGAAGATGCGGAGCGCGATCTCTCCCCGGTTGGCGACGAGGACGCTGTCGAACGCGCTCATGCGCGGCGCGATTCCAGGCCCATGCGGCGGGCGATAATGGAGAGCATGACCTCGTCCGCGCCGCCGCCGATCGAGCCCAGGCGGAAGTCGCGATAGGCGCGGCTCACCCAGTTCTCCCAGCTGTAGCCCATGCCGCCCATGAACTGCATGCACCAGTCCGCGACCTCGCGCGAGAGCCGCCCGGCCTTGAGCTTGGCCATGGAGGCAAGCTCGGTGACGTCCTCGCCCTGGATATAGCGTTGCGTCGCCATGTAGGTGAGGCCGCGCAGCGCCTCGATCTCGGTCTTGAGCTCGGCGAGCTTGAACTGGATCGCCTGGTTGTCGAGCAGCGGCTTTCCGAAGGCGATGCGGTCGCGCAGATAGGCCGCCGTGTATTCGATGAGTTCGCCGAGTGCCAGGCGGCGGGCGGCGGCGTTCAGCCTTTCCTCCTGGAACTGCTTCATCTGCAACGTGAAGCCCTGCCCCTCGGCCCCGATGCGGTTGCGCTTGGGCACGCGCACATCATCGAAGAACAACTGCGCGGTGTCGCTGCACCACATGCCGAATTTTTTTATGCGTTGGCGCGCGACACCCTTCCGGTCGGGACCGCCCGGGCTTTCGCGCAGCGGCACGATGATGAGCGACTTGTTCTTGTGCGCGGAACCATCGCCGGTGTTGGCGAGCAGGCAGACCCAGTCGGCCTGAAGCCCGTTCGTGATCCACATCTTGCCGCCGCGGATCACGTAGTCGTCGCCGTCGCTGCGGGCGTGGGTCTTGATCGACGCCACATCCGACCCGGCGCCGGTCTCCGACACGCCGATGGAGACGATCACCTCGCCGGCGATCGCGGGCGCCAGGTATTCGGCGCGGAGTTCGTCGCTGCCATAGGCGGCGAGCGCCGGCGTCGCCATGTCCGACTGCACCGCGAGCGCCATGCCGACCCCCTGCGCGCGCACGGCGCCAAGCGCCTCCCCCGCGGCGACGGAATACGAGAAGTCGAGGCCCGACCCGCCATATTCGACGGGCTTGGTGATGCCGAGCAGGCCCAACGCGCCGGCGCGCCGAAAAAGCGCGCGCGAGGGAAGCTGTTCCGCATCCTCCCAGGCATCCACGAACGGATTGATCTCGGCATCCACGAAGCGGCGGGTCGTGGCCATCAGCTCGCGGTGGGCATCGGTGTAGATCATGGCATTCCCTCAGAAGCGGGCCACGCCGAACTGCACGGGGCGCATGGGGCGGGCATCGCCGGCGCGGCAGGTCTCGAAGGCGAAGGCGAGCACGGCGCGGGTCTCGCGCGGGTCGATCACGCCGTCGTCCAGCATCAGGCCGCTGACGGTGAAGGCGTCCTGCTGGCTTTCGAAATTCTTCGTCACCGCGGCCGTCTGCGCGGCCAGCCTGTCCTCGTCCGGCGCCACGCCGCGGCGTTCGGCCTGGGCTCTGGCGACGATGTCCATCGTACGGGCGGCCTGTTCGGCGCCCATCACCGCCGTCACGGAATTGGGCCAGGCGAACAGAAAACGCGGGCGGAAGGCGCGGCCGCACATGCCGTAATTGCCGGCGCCGAAGCTCGCGCCGCACATCAGCGTCACCTGCGGCACGGTCGCGTTGGTCAGCGCCTGGATCAGCTTGGCGCCGTGCTTGATCATGCCGGCTTCCTCGCTGGCGCGGCCGACGATGAAGCCCGTGGTGTTCTGCAGCCACAGGATGGGCGTGGCCGACTGGCAGCAGAGCTGCACGAACATCGCGGCCTTCGCCGCCCCGGCCGGATCGAGCGGGCCGTTGTTCGTGACGATACCGATGGCGTGGCCATCGAGCCGCGCATGGCCGCAGACGGTGGCGGGCCCGTGGTCGGGGCGGAAGGGCAGGAAGGCGCTGTCGTCCACGATGCGGGCGATGACCTCGCGCATATCCGCGGGCTCGCGGAAATCGCCGGGCATCAGGCCGATTAGCTCGGCCGGATCGTGGCGCGGCGGGCGCGGTGCGATGGGCGCGGGCTGCGCGGCGGCGGGCCAGTCCAGCGCCGCGATCACCTCGCGCGCGATGACGATGCCCTCGGCGTCGTCGGCTGCGACGTGGTCGCAGAGGCCGGAAAGGCGAGCGTGCATCTCCGCGCCGCCGAGGGCTTCGTCGTCCGCCACCTCTCCCGTCGCGGCACGCAGCAGCGCGGGGCCGGCGAGGTAGGCGCGCGCCTGGCCCTTCACCATGATCACATAGTCCGAAAGCCCCGGCATGTAGGCGCCGCCGGCGGCCGAGGCGCCATGCACGACCGTCACCACCGGGCAGCCGGCGGCTGAC